>NZ_PSVU01000062.1:0-18403 GCF_002932515.1 Rathayibacter sp. AY1D5 | reverse complement strand
CCCGCAGCGAACGACCTGGACGCGAACGGCTCAGCAGCCCCCTCCGCTCCGCACGAGAGCATGTCGACCAAGTCGTCCGGCGACTACGGCGCGAACCAGATCCAGGTCCTCGAGGGCCTCGAGGCGGTCCGCAAGCGCCCCGGCATGTACATCGGATCCACGGGTCCGCGCGGTCTGCACCACCTGGTCTACGAGATCGTCGACAACGCCGTCGACGAGGCGCTCGCGGGCTACTGCGACAACATCGAGATCCTGATGCGCGCCGACGGAGGCGTCACCGTCTCCGACAACGGCCGCGGCATCCCGGTCGACATGCACCCGACCGAGGGCATCTCCACGGTCGAGCTGGTCCTCACCGTGCTGCACGCCGGCGGCAAGTTCGGCGGCGGCGGCTACGCGGTCTCCGGCGGCCTGCACGGCGTCGGCTCCTCCGTGGTCAACGCGCTGTCGACGCGCCTCGACGTCGAGGTCAAGCGCCAGGGCGCCGTGTACCGGATGAGCTTCACCGACGGAGTGCCGGACGCACCGCTCGAGAAGGGCGAGGCCAGCGACGAGACCGGCACGACGATCACCTTCTGGCCCAACGCCGGCATCTTCGAGACGGTCGAGTTCGATTACGAGACCCTGCGCGCGCGCTTCCAGCAGATGGCGTTCCTCAACAAGGGCCTGCGCATCGCGCTGACCGACCAGAACGAGATCGAGTTCGAGGGGGAGGGCGAGAACGAGACCGAGGGCGACCGGACCGACGTCTTCCACTACGAGAAGGGCCTCGTCGACTACGTCGAGTACATCAACTCGCTGAAGAAGTCGGACCTCGTGCACTCCGAGATCATCGACTTCGAGTCCGAGGACACCGAGCGCCGCATCTCGCTCGAGGTCGCGATGCAGTGGACCACGGCCTACACCGAGAGCGTCCACACCTACGCGAACACCATCAACACCCACGAGGGCGGCACCCACGAGGAGGGCTTCCGCGCCGCGCTGACCACTCTGGTCAACCGCTACGCGCGCGCGAACAACCTGCTCAAGGAGAAGGACGAGAACCTCTCGGGCGACGACATCCGCGAGGGCCTCACCGCCGTCGTGTCGATCAAGCTCGGCGAGCCGCAGTTCGAGGGCCAGACCAAGACGAAGCTCGGCAACACCGAGGCGAAGGCGTTCGTGCAGCGCGTGGCCGGCGAGCAGCTGGCCGACTGGTTCGACCGCAACCCGAGCCAGGCCAAGGACATCATCCGCAAGGCGATCCAGGCGGCCTCGGCCCGCATGGCGGCGCGGAAGGCGCGCGAGACCGCCCGCCGCAAGGGCCTGCTCGAGGGCGGCGGCATGCCGGGCAAGCTCAAGGACTGCCAGTCCAAGGACCCGTCTATCTCCGAGATCTTCATCGTCGAGGGCGACTCGGCGGGAGGATCCGCGGTGCAGGGCCGCAATCCCGAGACGCAGGCGATCCTCCCCCTCCGCGGCAAGATCCTCAACGTCGAGAAGGCGCGGCTCGACCGCGCTCTCGGCAACAACGAGGTCCAGGCGATGATCACGGCGTTCGGCGCCGGCATCGGCGAGGACTTCAACCCCGACAAGGCGCGGTACCACAAGATCATCCTGATGGCCGACGCCGACGTCGACGGCCAGCACATCACGACGCTGCTGCTGACGCTCCTCTTCCGCTACATGCGCCCGCTGATCGACCTCGGCTACGTCTACCTCGCGCAGCCGCCGCTGTACCGCCTCAAGTGGTCGAACTCCCCGCACGAGTACGTCTACAGCGACCGCGAGCGCGACGCCCTGATCGCGCACGGCTCGGCGACCAACAAGCGCATGCCCAAGGAGAACGGCATCCAGCGCTACAAGGGCCTCGGCGAGATGGACTACAAGGAGCTGTGGGAGACCACGATGGACCCCGCCACGCGGACCCTCCTCCAGGTCACGCTCGACGACGCGGCCGCGGCCGACGAGATCTTCTCCACCCTCATGGGCGAGGACGTCGAGTCCCGCCGCTCCTTCATCCAGAAGAATGCGAAGGACGTGCGCTTCCTCGACATCTAGTGGTCGAGGAAGCGGACGTCCTTCGAAAGACGGCGGCCGGGCGGTCCAGTGGACCGTCCTCGCGACCACCTCGGACACGTGACGGCGGCCCTCGATGGGCCGCATCCTCGACCAGAACACGACAGAGGCCGTCACCGGCCCGCACACCGACGACACACCTGACACCCAGCGCGACCGCCGCCCCCGCTCCTCCGGGGCACGGACCCACCTGAGAGACCAGAGACCATGGCAGAAGAACCCACCACCCCCACCGGCCCGGACGAGAGCGACGACATCGTCACCGAGACCGGTGTGGTGATCCACGGTCACGACAAGATCGAGCCGGTCGACCTGCAGCTCGAGATGCAGCGCTCCTACCTCGACTACGCGATGAGCGTCATCGTCGGGCGAGCCCTGCCGGAGGTGCGCGACGGCCTGAAGCCCGTGCACCGCCGCGTGATCTACGCCATGTACGACGGCGGCTACCGCCCCGACAAGGCGTTCTCGAAGTGCTCGCGCGTCGTCGGCGACGTGATGGGCCAGTTCCACCCGCACGGCGACTCCGCGATCTACGACGCGCTGGTCCGCCTGGTGCAGCCGTGGAGCCTCCGCTACCCGCTCGCGCTCGGGCAGGGCAACTTCGGCTCCCCCGGCAACGACGGCGCGGCCGCCCCCCGGTACACCGAGACCAAGATGGCGCCGCTCGCGCTCGAGATGGTCCGCGACATCGACAAGAACACCGTCGACTTCCAGGACAACTACGACGGCCGCACCCGCGAGCCGGCGATCCTGCCGGCGCGGTTCCCGAACCTGCTCGTCAACGGCTCCGTCGGCATCGCGGTCGGCATGGCGACCAACATCCCGCCGCACAACCTGCGCGAGGTCGCCGCCGGCGCCAAGTGGGCGCTCGAGAACCCCGACGCGACGCGCGAGGAGCTCCTCGAGGCGCTGCTGCAGCGGATCAAGGGACCCGACTTCCCCACCGGTGCGCAGATCCTCGGCGTCCGCGGCATCCAGGACGCGTACCGCACCGGCCGCGGCTCGATCACGATGCGCGCCGTCGTCTCCATCGAGGAGATCCAGGGCCGCACCTGCCTGGTCGTCACCGAGCTGCCGTACCAGGTGAACCCGGACAACCTGGCGATCAAGATCGCCGAGCTGGTCAAGGACGGGCGCGTCTCGGGCATCGCCGACATCCGCGACGAGACCTCCGGTCGCACCGGCCAGCGCCTCGTCGTCGTCCTCAAGCGCGACGCCGTGGCGAAGGTGGTGCTGAACAACCTCTACAAGCACACGCCGCTGCAGGAGAACTTCGGCGCGAACATGCTCGCGATCGTGGACGGCATCCCGCGCACGCTCTCGCTCGACGGCTTCATCCGCGCCTGGGTCGACCACCAGGTCGAGGTCATCGTGCGCCGCACCCAGTACCTCCTCGACGAGGCGGAGGCGCGGATCCACATCCTGCGCGGCTACCTCAAGGCGCTCGACGCGCTCGACGAGGTCATCGCCCTCATCCGCCGCTCCCCCACCGTGGAGGAGGCGCGCGACGGCCTGATGGAGCTGCTCGACATCGACGAGGTGCAGTCCCGCGCCATCCTCGACATGCAGCTGCGCCGCCTCGCGGCCCTCGAGCGCCAGAAGATCATCGACGAGCACGACCGGATCCAGGCCGAGATCGAGGACTACAAGTCGATCCTCGCGAGCCCCGAGCGTCAGCGCACGATCATCTCGGATGAGCTCGACGAGATCGTCGACCGCTTCGGCGACGATCGCCGCACCGAGATCCTCTTCGGGTTCGACGGCGACATGAGCGTCGAGGATCTGATTCCCGAGGAGGAGATGGTCGTCACCGTCACCCGCGGCGGCTACCTCAAGCGCACCCGGAGCGACTCCTACCGGGCGCAGCACCGCGGCGGCCGCGGCGTGCGCGGCGCGCAGCTGAAGGCCGACGACATCGTCGAGCACTTCTTCGTCACCACCACGCACCACTGGCTGCTGTTCTTCACGAACACCGGTCGCGTGTACCGCGCCAAGACCTACGAGCTGCAGGAGGCCGGCCGCGACGCCAAGGGCCAGCACATCGCGAACCTGCTCGCGCTCGAGCCGGGGGAGCAGATCGCGCAGATCCTCGACATCCGCGACTACGAGGCGGCCCGCTACCTCGTGCTCGCCACGCGCGACGGCCTCGTGAAGAAGACGGCCCTCTCGGAGTACGACACGAACCGCTCCGGCGGCATCATCGCGATCAAGCTGCGCGACGGCGACGAGCTCGTCTCGGCGCTCCTGGTCGAGGAGGACAGCGACGTGCTGCTGGTCTCCCGCAAGGGCATGTCGATCCGCTTCACCGCGTCCGACGAGGCGCTTCGTCCGATGGGCCGCTCCACCTCCGGAGTCCGCGGCATGTCGTTCCGCGGGGAGGACCGCCTCCTCGACGCCAACGTCGTCAGCGACGAGGGCTTCGTGTTCGTGGTCACCGAGGGCGGCTACGCCAAGCGCACCGCGGTCGACCAGTACCGCCTCCAGGGACGCGGCGGGCTGGGCATCAAGGTGGCCAAGCTGGAGGAGAAGCGCGGCGACCTCGTGGGCGCCATCATCACCGGAGAGGACGACGAGGTGCTCGTCGTGCTCGCCAGCGGCAAGGTGGTACGCTCTGCGGTGGCCGAGGTACCGGCCAAGGGTCGCGACACCATGGGAGTCGTCTTCGCACGATTCGCTGAGGACGACCGCATCATCGCACTCGCCAAGAACACCGAACGCAATCTCGACGCCCAGGACGAGGATCCCGACGCCGCGGCGCCGGCCGAGTCCGCTCCGGTGTCGGAGGAGGATGGGTCCGTAGATGAGTAGCACCGTCGCCGAGAAGCTCGCCAGGAAGTCCGCGAAGAGCCCGGCGGCGAAGCAGGTCCGCCTGAAGCTCGTCTACGTCGACTTCTGGTCGGCCGTGAAGCTCTCGTTCCTGCTGGGCCTGACGCTCGCGATCATCACGATCGTCGTCGTCTACCTGGTCTACACGGTCCTGGCCCAGACTGGCGTGTTCGACGAGGTCAACGGCCTCGTGCAGGACATCGCCGGCGCGGAGGCGTTCGACCTCAACACGATCATCTCGCTGCCGCAGGTCATGGGCTTCGCGATCGTCGTCGCGGTGCTGAACACCATCGTCACCACCGCGCTCGGCGCGATCGTGGCGTTGCTGTACAACCTCAGCGTCAAGATCACCGGCGGCCTCCTGGTGGGCTTCACCAACCAGTAGGGCGCACGGTCCGGCCGATTGGGATTCCTGCTCGATGTCGGGTAGAGTCTCCTCTGGCCATTCCGGGGGTATAGCTCAGGCGGTTAGAGCGCTTCACTGATAATGAAGAGGTCCCAGGTTCAAGTCCTGGTACCCCCACCCGGTCCGAACGGCCCGTCACCTCGCGGTGGCGGGCCGTTCGACTCTCGGAGACGGATCGCCCCGTCTCCGGCCCGGGGCCTTAGCTCAGTTGGTAGAGCGCCTGCTTTGCAAGCAGGATGTCAGGAGTTCGAATCTCCTAGGCTCCACACTTCCTCCCCTCTCGCGGGTGCTCCCAGTCGCCAGATGCGCCCATGCAGTTGTGCCGATGCAGCTCGGACGGCTCTCGAGGGTGCACGACGCAGGCACATCCTCACAGCAAGGCGCCGCGGGCCGTCCACTCG
The DNA here is from genome assembly GCF_002932515.1 of Rathayibacter sp. AY1D5. Lineage (NCBI taxonomy): Bacteria > Bacillati > Actinomycetota > Actinomycetes > Micrococcales > Microbacteriaceae > Rathayibacter > Rathayibacter sp. AY1D5. The sequence goes on along the minus strand of NZ_PSVU01000062.1, from coordinate 12,712 downwards.
GAGCGACCACCGCATCTCCGTGCTGGGACGATAGTGTGACCGCCGTGGGGGACGCGACGGAGAAGAAGGCTCAGAGGCGCGGTCTGCGGTTCTGGGAGATCGTGGTCTACGTCATCGGCGCGGCTCTGGTCGTGCTCGGCGGTTGGGTGTGGGTTCTTCGCGCAAGCGTCGAGGGGGACCTGTCGCTTCGCTTGTCGCAACTATGGGACTCCATCGGGCTCATTTCGCTCGGTCTCGCCATGGTTGCCATCGGACTCACTCTCTCCATCCTTCGCGTGCAGAATCGCGAAGCCGCGCGAGCCGACCGCGAGACGAAGACCCGCCAGGACCAGCATGAAGAAGTGCTGAGGCGGGTCGAGGCCATCGCCGAGAGAACGCAGGTCGCCGTCAGCGAGACGGGAGTGGACGTCAAGGACATGAAGCAACTCCTCGGGTCGCAGATCGAGTCAGCTCAAGCCGCGAGCCGGTCGGAGCCGGAGCCGGATCCGGGAACGTCATCGACGACGGAGTCCGAGACTGACGCGCTCTTCGACGACCTGTCGCTCGAAGGTGTCCGCGATGGCGACATCTCGAACCTCCCGCTCGATACTCACGCTCTCGCGGACAACCGACTGCTCGAAGAGGTGAGAATGCGCGAGGGTGTCTTCTATCCTGTCGGTGCTGTTCCCATCGGCGTGCTCGCCGACATCTTCGACGGGTGGGAAGCCGCCTATCCCGAGTCGAAGGCTCAGTGGAAGGTGGGCGCGCTCGTCGGCGCGTACCGCTCGTACTCAGCGAAGGCTCTGGCCAAAGGGCGCCGGTCGTTGCAGGGCGCGCCCTGGTACGTCACCTTCCGTCCGTCGCACGACACTCTCGTCACGTACTACCTGTCGAGATCCGGTCGTCTCCGACGCGGCCAGACCGAGCGAACACCAGTCGTGAAGCGTCTGATGGGCGAAGGTGAGGATGCGCGCTGGGTGCCTCTCAATGAGGCACCCGACTTCACATGACGCGCTCACAACCGACGGCGTAGACATCAACACGACGATCGGGCGGTGGAGCCTCGGCTCAACCTCGGCTCGCACGCGAGAGGGGTGCGCCGTGCTGACGATTGAGCGGTGTCGTCGCGCATCTTCGGGGTGAGCAGACACCGACACGGGTGCGAGTACGTCGCGGCGCAGCTAGCCACTACGTCGAATCTCCTGCGCGCGACGGCTCCACCGCGAGTTCTCCGCCGTCGCCTGACCGCCGTTGGTCGCGGAGGGTCCGCGTCGGGGTCCACGAGCCGGCGGCCTCTCCTGTCGCCGACCGTGCGGTCCCCGCGATCGAGGTCGCCACTCGGACGGCCGAGCCGCACGCTCAGCGGTCCACGCAGGCGAGGCCGAGGAACTGCTGGACCGAGAGGGTCTCGGACGTGCCGTCGCGGATGTCGCCGACGATGATCTCACCGACGGAGAGCGTGTCGAACTGCTCGGCCGTGAAGACGACCGGGCGGGCGAGCACGGAGCGGTCGGTCGCGTAGGCGCCCAGCGCGAGGTCGACGCCGAGCGGGAACCGCTCGATCACCGTGTCGGCCGGCCAGACCGTGGATCCGGAGAGGTCGGTCGCGCCCAGCTGCGTGACCGGTGACGGGGAGACCCAGCGGGTGACCCTCCGCAGCCCGTCGCCGATGGTCAGGGGGGCGGAGTCGGAGGCGGCGAGGTCGAGGCCGTCGACGGACCCCGAGCACACGACGACGACGCCGAGGACCTCGCCCCGCTCGCCGCCCCGTCCGAGCCCGACCGCGGCCGTGGTCACCGGCTCCTCGGAGGCGCATCCCGAGAGCGCGAGGGCGCCGAGCAGAACGACGGTGCTCGCGAGCGCAGCGCGACGGTGCATCGGTCCTCCCGCGGCCACCCTACGCGGGCAGGGCGAGGGCCAGAGCGGCGAGAGCCTGCGGAAGGGAGGGAGCGCCCTCCGCCCGGAAGACCACCTCTCCGGCCGTGTCCCGCACGACGACGGTGGGGGTCGAGCGGACACCGGCGGCCTCGGCCTCGACGGGGTGGTAGGCCACGTCGCGCTCGCGGATCTCGGCGGCGGGGACGAGCTCCGCGGCACGCTCCAGCACCGAGCGCGCGGCATGGCAGGCGCCGCAGAAGGCGGAGGTGTAGAGCTCGACGATCACGACGAAGGGAACGCCGGGGCGCGGCCGGGGATTCCCGGGCACCGTCAGCGGAGGAGCCAGGCCTCGTTCATGGTGAGGGCCGCGTCGACGAGCTCGACGCGCTCCAGCTCCTCGACGTCGCTCAGGGGGAACCAGGCGGCGGCGTCCGTGGAGCCGTCCACCTCGTGCGTGAGCTCGCCGCCCACGATGCGGGCGCGGTACACGACGCGGATGGCGTGCAGGGGGCCGGCCTCGGGATCGCTGCGGCGGTGCGCGGGGATCACGTGCGAGTCCACGCCGATGAGGGCCTCGAGCTCGGCACGGTAGCCCGTCTCCTCGAAGATCTCGCGGACCGCGGCGTCGGCGGGCGACTCGCCCTCGTCGATCCCGCCGCCCGGAAGCGTCCAGGCCGACCAGGGGCCCTGGCTCCAGTGCGCGAGCAGCATCCGCTCACCGTCGATGATCACGCCGTACGCGGCGACCCGGATGTCCACCGCAGAAGCCTAACCCGGGCATGCGAAGGAGCCGGACCCCCTGAGGGGCCCGGCTCCAGCGACGAGAACGTCAGGAAGCGGTCGAGGCCGCGTTCTGCGCGGCGCTCTGCGGCTCGTCCTCGGCGACCCACAGCTCGTCGTCGGCGCGGAACGTCTGCCAGACGGCGTAGCCGATGCCGCCGACGGCGACCAGCGCGGCGCCGATCGCGAAGACCGTGCCGACCTTGTTCTTCTTCTTCGGGGGAGTGGTGAGCTCCTCCCAGCGCGCCTTCGAGATCTCGGCGAGCTTCGCGCGGTTCTTCGAGTCCTTGGCAGCCTCGAAGGCGGCGGCGGCCGTGCCACCGACAGCGGCGAAGGTCGGGACGACCTTGTGCTTGTAGGCGTGGCGGGCCGAGGAGTACGTGCCCTCGACGGCCGAGACGCCGTTGTCGTAGACCGGCTTGACGCGCGAGTCGTACGTGTCCTTGACGAAGGGGACGAGCTCCTTCTTGGCGTACTTCGACGCGTGGCGGCGGCTCTTCTCGAGCACGGAGGCCGCGTGCGCCAGCACCTCCTGCTGCTCGCCCCAGACCGCCTCGGCGTTCTTGCGAAGACGCTTGAGGTCCTTCTTGTGCTTACGTGACAGACCCATGTTGGTCCTCCATCGGCTACGAGCAGCGAACGCCTCAATACTGCCACTCATCGATCGGCGTCCGCATCGCGCACCCAGCGCATTGACACCGGGCGTTGCAGGGGCCTACAGACGCGCTGTGCGAGAATCCGAGCATGCCTTTGCACACCGCAGTCGCGACGTTCCACACCAACAAGGGCGACATCGTCGTCAACCTCTACGGGAACCACGCTCCCAAGACGGTCCGCAACTTCGTCGGTCTCGCGACCGGCGACATCGAGTGGACCCACCCCGCCACGGGTGCGAAGACCAAGGAGCCGCTCTACAACGGCACCGTCTTCCACCGCATCATCCCCGACTTCATGCTCCAGGGCGGCGACCCGCTCGGTCAGGGCATCGGCGGCCCGGGGTACCAGTTCGACGACGAGATCAACTCGGAGCTCGACTTCACCCAGCCCTACATCCTCGCGATGGCGAACGCCGGCAAGCAGGCGGGCCGCGGCACCAACGGCTCGCAGTTCTTCATCACCGTGGCGCCGACCACCTGGCTCCAGGGCAAGCACACCATCTTCGGCGCCGTCGCCGACGAGGAGTCGAAGAAGCTCGTGCAGTCGCTCTCGGCTGTTCCCACCGACGGCCGTGACAAGCCGCTCGAGGACGTCGTGATCGAGAGCGTCGAGATCACCGAGGTCTGATCGCCTCATCCACCACTCATTCGAGGGCCGGGTCCGTCAGGGCCCGGCCCTCGTTCTCCCCGGAGGCACGTCCGTGACCCAGGTCCCGCCGAGCAGCACCTACTCCTGCTACCGACACCCCGACCGGCAGAGCTTCGTGCGCTGCCAGCGGTGCGGCCGCACCATCTGCGGCGAGTGCCAGACTCCCGCTCCGGTCGGAGTGATCTGCCCGGACGACATGGCGCAGCAGCGCGCCACCGCGCCGCGCACCCGCGGTCCCCTCCTCTCCCGCGTGCGGGCCATGACCCGCGCCGACCAGCCGACGGTGACCTATGCGATCATCGCGCTCTGCATCGTGCTGTGGATCGTCGAGATCCTCCCCTTCGTCGGCGGGCCGGCGGTCAACGCGCTCCTGTACGCCCCCGCCTACACGCTCCCCGGCTTCGGCGCCGGCTTCGAGCCGTGGCGGATGCTCACCTCGGTGTTCCTCCACAGCACGTCGCTCTTCATCGTCATCCCGTTCCACCTGGTGCTGAACATGTACACGCTGTGGGTGTTCGGCATGGTGCTCGAGCGGATGCTGGGCCGCGGGCGGTACCTCACCCTCTTCCTCCTGAGCGGTTTCGCCGGGTCGGTGGGCGTCCTGCTCCTCGCGAACCCGCTGACCCCGGTGATCGGCGCCTCCGGTGCGATATTCGGGCTGATGGGCGCGTACCTGGTGATCCTCCGGCACCTGGGCGGTCAGGCGTCGCAGCTGCTGGTGCTGGTCGGACTGAACCTCGTCATCGGCTTCCTGCCCGGGATGAACGTGGCGTGGCAGGCGCACGTCGGCGGTCTGGTGGCCGGCGCGCTCATCGGGCTGGTCTTCACGAAGACCCGGCAGCGCGCCCAGCGGCGCACGCAGAACCTCCTCGTCGGGCTCATCGGAGTCGGACTGGTGGCGATCACCGCGGGCGCCTACGTCCTCGGCTGATCCCGTCCCCTCCCGCAGCGGCGGGTCCGGCAGTGCCTCGCGCACTCCCGGACCCGCCGCTTCGTCGTTCCCGCGGCGACCGTCTCCACCGCTGTCCACAGGTGCTCTCAACAGGTGGGGAGGAAGTTATCCACAGAGTTGTTAACACTGGGGAGAACGTCCCGGGTGTCCTCCTCGGGAGGACGATCCGGGGACGGCGGCGCGTCCGAGAACCGGCGGGCTGGTGCCGATCGGGGCCCTCCGCGCCTCGAGCAGGCCAGCGCGGCGGAGACCGCGGAGTTCTCCACAGGAGATTCCACAGCTGGGGATAATTACAGCGGTGTAGTTCTCCGGCGGACGGCCACCAGGGCCGTCGCCTCACGGTCGTCGTCGCGGTGCAGCGCGGTGGCGAACCCGGCCGCCTGGAACGCGGAGGCACTCGCCGCGGCCTGATCCGCGCCGACCTCGATCACGACGACGCCGTGGGGTGCGAGCCACGCTCCCGCCTCCTGAGCGATGCGGCGGTGCAGGGCGAGCCCGTCCGACCCGCCGTCGAGCGTGAGCATCGGCTCGTGCACCCGGGCCTCCGGCGGCATGAGCGCGATCGCCGCGGTGGGGACGTAGGGGGCGTTGACGACCACGACGTCGATCCGCCCGCGCTCACTCCGGGGGAGCGCGTCGAAGAGGTCGCCCTCGTGGACGTCGGCGCGGCCTGCGAGCGTGCGGCGCGCGCAGGCGACGGCGGCGGGGGAGAGGTCGGCCGCGAGCAGGCGGACGTCCGGCCGCTCCTCGGAGATCGACCGGGCGAGGGCGCCGGATCCGCAGCAGAGGTCGAGCACCACCGCGCCGTCCGGGAGGACCTCCAGGGCGCAGTCGACCAGCCACTCGGTGCGCACGCGGGGCACGAAGACGCCGGGTGCGACGGGGACGCGCAGGCCGCGGAAGGCGACCCAGCCGAGGATCTGCTCGAGGGGCTCGCCCGTCTCGCGGCGGCGGAGCAGCAGCTCGAGGTCGGAGGAGGAGCCGGCGGCCTCCTCGAGCAGGCCCGCCTCCTCCTCGGCGAAGACGCAGCCGGCGGCGCGCAGACGCTCCACCGACGACGAACGCCCCGTCGGCGGACCGGACGGGGCGTCGTTCACGACTGGGGGAGGCTCAGCGCCAGCGCGTCGTCATCAGGAAGCCGATGAACGCGATGCCGAAGCCGATCAGGATGTTGAGGTTGCCGAGATCGGGGATCGGCAGGGTGCCCTGGCTCACGTAGAAGACGATGATCCAGGCGAGTCCGAGCAGCATGAAGCCGAACATCACCGGCTTGAACCAGACCGGATTCGGTGCGTTCTCGCCGGTCCGGGCCTCGTCGCGCTCGGGCTTCGGGCTCTTCGTCGCTCGTGCCATGCTGACCACTGTACCGGGCGGAGGCTCCGGGCCGGGAGCGCCAGGGCTGCGCGGGTGCTGTGCGGACTCGCGCAGCGGCCGGTGCGGGCGCTCGAGTGATCCCATCGGGCCTCCTCAGGCGGCGATTCTGGAGGGCTCTCCACAGGTCCGGATCGTGCGCCACAGCCGGTCACGGCTCGCGCCTAGACTCGTCGCATGACCGCCCAGAACCCCGACGGGGCGGCTCTGCGGCCGCGAGCGAAGCGACGGAGGGCCCGCCCGGTCCGACGACTCTCGTTCTTCGGAGTCGTCGGTGAGCTCCTGATGACCGCCGGCGTCCTGGTCCTGCTCTTCCTGGCCTGGCAGCTCTGGTGGAACGACGCGGTGATCGCGGGCCGGCAGACGACGCAGGCCGCGGAGCTCCGCGAGACCTGGGGCGACTCCTCTCCGGCACCGCAGCCGACCGAGGCCGCCCCGGCGGAGCCGGTCGTCGCGTCGGTCGCCGCCCTCGACACCTCCTTCGGCAACCTCTACATCCCGCGCTACGGCGAGGGGTGGGTGCGCACGATCGCCGAGGGCATCGACGCCGAGAACGTGCTCGACGAGGGGAGCATCGGCCACTACCCCGGGACGCAGATGCCCGGCCAGGCCGGCAACTTCGCGCTCGCCGCGCACCGCAGCGCGTACGGCGGAGGCATGCACCTGATCGACGAGCTCCAGCTCGGCGACCCGATCTACATCGAGACGGCGGACGGCTGGTACACCTACCGCTTCCGCAATCTCGAGTACGTCCAGCCCTCCGACGTCCAGGTGATCGACCCGGTTCCGTGGACTCCGGACGCGGCTCCGACCGATCGCCTGATCACGCTGACGAGCTGCAACCCGCTCTACTCGACGGCCGAGCGGATCATCGCGTACGGCGTCTTCGACTCGTTCCAGCCTCGGTCCGCGGGCGCCCCCGCCGAGATCGCCGCCTCGCTGGCTCAGGAGGGCTGACCGTGTATGCAGCGCTGTGGCGGCTCCTGCCCGGGCCGTGGTGGGTCCGGCTCCTGATCGTCCTCGTCCTCGTCGCGGCGGTCCTGGTCGCGCTCGACGAGTGGGTGTTCCCCTGGGTGCAGTCGCTCGTGCTCGACCGGAACGTGACCGTCGGCTCGTGACCGCCGGCGCGGCCCCGCGGATCCTGGTCGTCGACCACCACGACAGCTTCGTCTTCACGCTCGTCTCGTACCTCCGCGAGCTCGGTGCCGAGGTCGACGTGGTCGAGGGCGACGATCTCGGGACGACGGCGCTCCTGGCTCGCGCGGAGGAGGCGGACGGAGTCCTGGTCTCACCCGGGCCGGGCCGTCCCGGGGACGTCCCCGCGTCGACGGCGCTCGTGCAGCGGGCGGAGGCGACCGGGCGGCCGCTGCTCGGAGTCTGCCTCGGCCACCAGGTGCTCGCCCACGCTCTCGGCGCCCGCGTCACGGAGGCGCCGGAGCTGCTGCACGGCCGGACGTCCGCGGTCCTCCACGACGGAGATCCGCTCTTCGACGGCCTGCCCTCCGGATTCGCCGCGATGCGGTACCACTCGCTCGCGGTCGACGGTGAGAGCCTTCCCGAGGAGCTGCGGGTGACGGCGCGGACACCGGAGGGAGTGGTCATGGCCGTCCGGCACCGGAGTGCTCCGCTCGTGGGCGTGCAGTTCCATCCGGAGTCGGTCCTCACCGAGGGCGGGCGGCGCCTTCTCGAGAACTGGCTGCGCGAGGTGACGTCGATCCGGTCGTCCGTATCGGCCGACGACACGCCCGGACTCTCGATCCCGGCTCGGTGAGGCGGAATTCGCCGGGCTTATCGGGCTCGTTATCGAGTCGAGAGCATTGAGAATGATCAGCGACCACCGTCCCCCGAACGGGGATGCCGCCCTGAGTGCGTTCTCACGTAGAAATCCGCCATCTGACGGCTAAATGACGGTGGGCGGAGGAGAAAGCCGAGACAGGGTATGAGCGTGACCTTGTCCACCCCCTTGCGCACCCCCCGATCAGGTGGCGGGATTTGACGGGCTCCCGGCGGAGGATGCGGCCCCTTTTCCCTGCATAATCAGAGGGCGCCGACAGGGGGTCGGCGCCGCAGAAGAGAAGTCCGGGGGGACCTCATGGTCGCATCGATCTCCTGGGCTTTCTCGGGAATCCGAGAACTCGAGAATCTCGGTCCGCGCATCGTCGTCAAACCCGGCACCGTTCCGAGCATCACCGGTTCGGGATTCGGCACCGCCGATCTGAGCGTCGTGCTGATGACGGTCTCGCCGTTGCGCGTCCTCCGCGGGACGTGGCCGGCCGACGACACCTCCTTCCTCACCTTCAGCTTCCTCATCGACGGCTTCGTGCGCATGGTCGCCCCGGACCGAACGGTGCTGCTGCGTCCGGGCTCGATCTCGTACCAGCAGGGGACGACGACGTTCACGACCGAGTCGACGACTCCGGCCACGATCCTCCACCTCTCACTGCGCGCCGACGAGATGCGCCGCTACGGTTTCGACACTTCCGCCCCGGTCTACGCGCTCGATCCCGACGCCCGGTCCACCCGCGCCGCGTACGCCTTCACGACCGCCTTCGCCCTCGCGGCGGAGTCGGGGACGGGGCTGCCCGGCGAGGGCGAGGTCACCGGCTTCGCCCACGTTGTCAAGCAGCTCCTCACCAGCGCGTTCCTCGCAGCGGCGAGCTCGCAGCCCGGCACCACGAGCGTCCGGGCCGCCACGCTCGGACGCGCGCGCACGGTCATCGACCGGACGCACCGCACGCCGCGCTGCACCCCGGAGGCGGTGGCCGACGCGGTCAACGTGTCCACCCGCTCCCTCCAGCGGCTCTTCGAGGACGCGGGCACCACGGTCGCGAGCGAGATCGAGCGCTCCCGGGTCGCCAGCGCCGTGGAGCTCCTGCGCCGCCGCCCGCGGGAGGTCCCGCTCGAGGCGATCGCCGCCGCGTCCGGATTCTCCTCGGCGGACCACCTCCGCCGTGCGCTCAAGCGCCGCGAGGGGCTCACCCCGAGCGACATCCGCGGCAGGATCGCACGCCCCGCGGACGGATCGGCAGCCGGCGAGGTCGTGCGGCTCCAGCCCCCGCTCGCCGACGCACGCCGGGCGTAGCGGTTCACCTCGGGGCAGTCGGCCCCGTGGAGCATCGAACCCGACGAGCGACGTCCGGACGAGCCCTTCTCGGCGCGCAGAGCAGCGGCCCGGCCTCCACCGGGCACCGTCGGCCGACGCCGCAGCCGCAGCGGGCTGCAGGCCGGCTCAGCCCGCGCAGTAGCCGAGCTGGACGGTCGATCCCTGCGGGACGTCGCCCGGAGCCAGGGACTGGGTCGTGATGGGCGGGTTCGCCCGGGTCGCGTCGCAGGTCTCGTCCGGAACCTCGACCCCCACGAGCTGCAGCTTCTCGGAGGCGAGGGTGGCCAGTGCGCTGCTGAGGGACGTCCCGACGAGGTCGGGGAGCGTGACCTGGCCGGAGGAGACGGTGAGGTCGACCGGCGTACCCGGGGCGACCTGTTGTCCCGCTCCGGGGGAGGCGGAGAGCACGACGTCGCGCGGGACGGTCGGCGAGTTCTCGCGGGTCTGGGAGCCCTCGACGAAGCCGACGGCGGTGAGCGCGTCGATGGCCTCGGCGAGGCTCTGCCCGACGGTGTCCGGCACGGCGACGGGCTGCGGGCCCTGGGACACGACGATGCGGATGACCGTCTCGGGTGCGACGATCGTGCCCGAGCCCGGATCCGTGCGGATCACCTCGCCCTCGGGGACGGTCGAGCTGTACTCCGCGACCTGGCTCGGCACGAGATCGAGCTCGGTCAGGGTCGACTGGGCGCTGTCGTAGGTGGTCTCGGTAAGGGTGGGGACCTCGCGCGACTGCGACGGCAGCGTCGACGCGGGCTGGAGCGTCAGCACCCAGATCACGAGTGCGGCGACGATCACGGCCAGCACGACGATCGAGGACCAGATCCAGAGGACCGGCGGGCGGCGCTGGGTGCGGACGATCGAGTTGTCCTCGGCCAGCTGGCGGAGGGCGAGCTCGGAGTCGTTGACTCCGCCCTGGCTGCGGGCCGCGAAGAGCGAGGTGGTCAGCTCGTCGATCGGGCGGTGGTCGGGGAGGCGTCCCGCGGCGGCGTCGCGCAGGTCGTCACGGAACTCCGCAGCTCCCTGGAAGCGCTCGTAGCGGTCCTTCGAGAGTGCTCGGGCGACGACCGCGTCGAGTGCCGGGGTGACGGCCGGGTTGATGGAGCTCGGCGCCGGCGGCGTCTCGCTGACGTGCTGGTAGGCGACGGCCACCGGGGTGTCGCCGCGGAAGGGCGCACGGCCGGTGAGGAGCTCGAAGAGCACGATGCCGGCGGAGTAGAGGTCGCTGCGGGCGTCGACCTGCTCGCCCTTCGCCTGCTCGGGGGAGAAGTAGGCCGCGGTGCCGAGGATCGCCGTGGTCTGAGCGACCGTGGCGGCGGAGTCGGAGACGGCGCGGGCGATCCCGAAGTCCATCACCTTCACCTGGCCCGACGGGGTCAGCATGATGTTGCCGGGCTTGATGTCGCGGTGGACGACACCTGCGCGGTGCGAGTACTCGAGGGCGGTGAGGATGCCCTCCGTGATGCGGACGGCCTCGTCCACGTCGAGGGGGCCCTCGGCGATCAGGTCCTTGAGGAGGCGGCCCTCGATGTGCTCCATGACGATGAAGGGCCGGCGCGACTCGGCGCCGTTGTCGTCGAGCGAGACCTCCTCGCCCGCGTCGAAGACCCGGACGATCGTGGGGTGCGACATGCGCGACGCGGACTGCGCCTCCTGGCGGAACCGCAGGCGGAAGGCGGAGTCGGAGGAGAGGGAGAGCTTCAGCTCCTTGATGGCGACGGTGCGGCCGAGCCGGGTGTCGGTGCCGAGGTACACCTCGGACATCCCGCCGCGGCCGAGCCGGGGCCCGACCTGGTACCGTCCCGCGATCAGGCGACCCTCATCCGTCACGCGCACGCTCCCGCCCTGTACTTCCGTGTGGTGCGGCCCCGAGGAGCCACGGCAAGTGTACCTATGGGCCCCTGGTGTTCCGGGCGGGGGCGCGACGCGACGGCCGCGAGGCGCCGGGCCGGAGCGGTGCCCCGACCCGGCGCGCCGCCGCTACTCGGAGGGGGTGGACGTCGAGGTGGCCTTCGAGGTGGGGGTCGGCGCCGGGGTCGGAGCCGGCTCCTCGACGGTGACGGAGAGGGTGGGCGAGGCCGCCGACTCCGACTCGCCGCAGAGCACGGTGTACGTGACGTCGATCGTGCCGGCCGTGGTGCCGGCCTGGATCGTCGCGGTCGTCGAGTTCGACGGGTTGGTGCTCGTCACGCTCGCGCCCTCACCGGTCGCGGTCACCCGGTAACCGCTCACGGAGGTTCCGCTCGGGCACTGGTTGTAGTTGCTCCAGGTGACGTTGAACGTCGCGCCCGCCTCGACGCTGGAGGCGGCGGGGGTGACGGTCGGCACGGCGGTCGGTGCGTCCGGGGTCGCGACCTCGGTGAAGACGGAGACCTCGATGGTCGTGCCCTTCACCACGTTCGCGGTGGGGTTCACGTCCTCGACGAGTCCGACCTGCTCGGCGGTGGGGGCGCTCGGGCCGTCCGCGCGCCGGACGCCCATGCCCAGGGCCTCGAGCTCGGTCTCGACGTCGTCGAAGGAGCGCCCGACGTAGTCGGCCTTGTCGATGACCACCGTGTTCGAGGTCGGCGTCGGCGTGGGGCTCGGAGTCTCGGACGGCGTCGGCGACGGGGCCGTGCTGGTCGTCGCGGTGGGGGAGGCGGCCGGGTCGCTGCTCCCGCCGGTCGTCAGAGCGAAGATCGTGCCCGCGATGACGACGGCGAGGATCACGATGAGGGCGATCAGCGGCCAGGTCCAGGGGCTGCGCCTGCGCGGCTCCTCGGCCGGCTCGAGCGGCTCCTCGATCGGCACGAACGGAGCGGCGGCCGCGGCCGCGGGCGCGCCGGAGGGCAGCACCGTGGTCGCCTGCGTCGCGCCCTGGTTGGAGGGGAGGACCGTGGTCGCCTGCGTCGCGGGAAGGTCGCTGAGGACCGCGGGGACGGCCAGCGCCGCTCCGCGCACGTCGCCCGAGCGCAGCGCCTGGGCCGCCCGCGCGAGGTGCGCGGCGGTGGCGGGGCGGTCGGCCGGCTTCTTGGCGATGCAGGAGTAGACGAGGTTGCGCACCGGCTCCGCGACCGTGACCGGCAGCTCCGGCGGGGTGTCGTTGATCTGCGCCATCGCGATGGCGACCTGCGACTCGCCCGTGAAGGGGCGGCGCCCGGCCAGGCACTCGTACGCGACGATGCCCAGCGAGTAGATGTCGGTGGCGGGGGAGGCGGGCTGGCCGCTCGCCTGCTCCGGGGACAGGTACTGGACCGTGCCCATGACCTGGCCGGTCGCCGTCAGCGGGACCTGGTCGGCGATGCGCGCGATGCCGAAGTCGGTGATCTTGACGCGGCCGTCCGGCGTGATGAGCAGGTTGCCCG
>NZ_PSVU01000061.1:0-19558 GCF_002932515.1 Rathayibacter sp. AY1D5 | reverse complement strand
GCGCCGACCGCGTCTCCGTCGCCCGCCGCCCCGCCTCCACCCCGCGCCAGCGCCCCCCGAACGGGGAATGCGCGGGCGCTCGCCGCTGTTGTCTAGCGATGACGGGACGGGGCTCGGCGCCCCGCCCACCGGACAGCTCGGAGGAGCCAGAGGCAGATGGCAGGAACAGGGATGAACAAGGGTCGAGGGGCGCGCGGCAGTGACGACGAGATCGTCTACCGCCGCCACGCGAACGGACGCGGCATGGTCGCTCCCGGATCGCGCGTCTCGGCGACCGCGTACGTGGAGACCGGCGCCTACGTGGAGCCCGGCGCGACCGTGGGCGAGCGCGCCTGGATCGGCGCGGGCAGCTGGGTCGACCGCGACGCCATGATCGGGCACAGCGCCTTCATCGGCGCGAACGTGCACGTCGGGCCCGAGGCGATCATCGGACCGGGGGCGCGGATCGGGAGCTACTCCCGCATCGGACGCTCGGCCGTGATCGCGACCGGCGCCCGCATCGACCGCGACACCGTGGTGCCCGACGGCGCCCGGAGGGGCATCGACGAGGCGAGCGAGAGCGGCCGCCGCGCGGCCTGACCCCCACGACCCTGTTCCGCCGGCTCCCCGGAGCGGCGGAATAGGGTCGTTCCATGTTCGAACTCCACCACCTCAGCGCCCAGGAGCAGTGGGACTGGCTGCAGCGCGGAGAGGTCACGCCTCTCGAGCTCGCCGATCACTACCTCGCCCGGATCGAGCGCTGGAACGGGGAGCTGGGCGCCTTCGCCACGGTGACCGCCGATCGGGCGCGGGAGCGGGCGTCATCGCTCGGCACCGGGCCCGGCACCGCTCCGCTCTGGGGCCTGCCGAGCGGCGACAAGGACCTCTGGCGGCGCGCGGGCGTGCGGACCGCATTCGGATCGCGGCTGCGCGAGCACCACGTGCCCACCGTCTCCGACGAGATCGTCGAGGTGCTCGACGCGGCGGGAGCGGTCAGCCTCGGCAAGACCGCGGCGCCCGAGTTCGGGATGCCCTCCTACACCGAGACGCTGATCGGCCCGCCCGCCGTCACGCCCTGGGACACCCGCCTCGGGGCCGGCGGATCCAGCGGAGGAGCGGCGGTCGCCGTCGCCGCGGGACTGCTGCCGTTCGCCCCCGCCTCGGACGGCGGCGGGTCCATCCGCATCCCCGCCGCGGCCTGCGGCCTGGTAGGACTGAAGCCCTCCCGCGGACGCGTCGCCGCGCTCTCCGGCATCGGCGGGGTCGGCGGCCTGACGGTCGCCGGGCCGATCACCCGCTCGGTCGCCGACGCGGGCCTCCTGCTCGAGGGCATGCTGGAGCGGACGAACGGCCGCCTCCCGCAGCGCTGGTCGCTCGGCGCGCCCGGCGACGGCGACGGCTCGTTCCTCGGCGCCGCGGTGCGCGGAGAGGGGCGCTTCCAGATCGGCGTGCTCACGGACTCGCCCTGGGACGAGGAGTACGAGATCGCTCTCGCTCCGGAGGCGCGCGCCGCGCTGGACGAGGGGATCGCCGCGCTGGCCGCCCTCGGCCACGGGCTCGAGGAGGCGTCGCTCCCCCCGAGCGCCGCGTACCCCGCCGCGTTCCGGACGCTGTGGCAGAGCGGCGCGGCGACCCTGCCCGTCGAGGGCGCGGACCTCGATCTGCTGGAGCCGCTGACCCGCTGGCTGGTGGAGGAGGGCCGCCGGCGCTCCGCCCGCGAGATCGTCGAGGCGGCGTCCTGGCTCTCGGGCTACGAGCGCGCGGTGATCGCGGCGTTCTCCGGCGTCGACGCGGTCCTGACGCCGTCGCTGGCGATGACGCCGCGCCCCGTCGGCTGGTACGACCTCGAGGATCCCGAGCGCAATTTCGAGCAGCAGTGCCTCTACACTCCGTACACGTCCTTCGTGAACGTGAGCGGCCTCCCCGCGATCACCCTTCCGCTGAGCACCACGGAGGAGGGCCTGCCGATGGGAGTCCAGCTGATCGGGCGACCCGGCGGCGAGGCGACGCTGCTGGCGATCGGCGCACAGCTCGAGCGGCGGGCGCGCTGGCAGAGGCGGCACCCGCCGCAGTGGTGACGGGGGAGGCCGCAGCGGTGACGGGTCCGGGCGCGGCCGCACGGCGGATGGTCAGGTCCGGCTCTGGTCACTGAGGTAAGCCTTGCCTATACTCGAACACGATGTGCATGTTCGAGGACCGCGACGGCTCCGCGCCGGTCGACGTGAAGCAGTTCCTGATCGCGGGCGACGAGACCGTCGTGCCGTGGATCCAGAGCATCCTCGACGCCCTCCCCGCGAACGCCCGCGGCCAGGTCTTCGTCGAGGTCGACGACGCGCGCGGACTGCCGCCGCTCGCCGCCCCCGGACGGGTCTGCGTCACCTGGCTCGGCCGCTCCGAGCGCTCGGGCGCCCCCGGCACCGGTGAGCGCTGCTCCCGCGGAGTCGCACTCGACCGCGCGGTCCGGGCCTGGGTCGGCGAGATGTCGGTCGTCGACGGTGACTACCCGTGGGCCGACGGCCGCCACGACTTCTGCGCCTGGATCGGCGGGGCCGGCCCCGTCGTCGCCGAGCTCGCCGCCGACGTCGAGGCGCGCCTGCGCACCTCCGCCGAGCACGCCGCGCGCTGACCGTCCGCCGGGCGTCCCGGCTGAGTGTTAGGCAAGGCTTACCTTCTGTGCGAGACTGAGGTGATGCCTCCGACGACCGCCGCCCCCGCCCGACCGGCCTACCGGCCGTACCTCGCGACCGTCGCCGCAGCGACCCGGATCGCCCCGCACTTCATCCGCGTGACCCTCACCGGCACCGGCCTCGACCACGTCGGCTGCACCGGCCCCGACCAGCGCATCAAGCTCGTCGTCCCCACCGCAGCCTCCGACGCCCCCGCCTTCCTCGCCTCCGTCTCTGACCCCGACGGACCCGACGGACTCGACCCCGACTGGTACGGCCGCTGGCGACAGCTCCCCGACGAGCTCCGGAACCCGCTCCGCACCTACACCATCCGCGCCGTCCGCCCCGAGGGCGCCGAGGTCGACATCGACTTCGCCGCCCACGGCGACACCGGACCGGCCTCCGCCTGGGTCGAGAGCGCCCGCGCCGGCGACCAGATCGTCATCATCGCGCCCGACACGCGCTCCGACCTCCCCGGCGGCGGAGTCGAGTTCCACCCCGGCGCCGCCACCTCCCTCCTCCTCGCCGGCGACGAGACGGCCGTCCCCGCCATCGCCGCGATCCTCGAGAGCCTCGACGACGACGCCACCGGAGCCGCGTTCCTCGAGGTCCCCACCGCCCACGACCGCCTCCCGCTCCGCCACCCCGCCGGCGTCCACGTCACCTGGATCGTCCGCGCCCACGCGGCAGCCCCCGGAGCGGCCCTCGGCGACGCGGTCCGCGCCTGGGCCACCCGCTTCCTCACCGCCCACCACCGCGGCGTGGACGTCAGCGACATCGACGTCGACCACGAGATGCTCTGGGAGGTCCCCGACGAGAGCACCGACCCCGGCCTCTACGCCTGGATCGCCGGAGAAGCCGGCGCCGTGAAGCTGATCCGCCGCTGCCTCGTCACCGAGCTCGGACTCGACCGGAAGCGGGTGGCGTTCATGGGGTACTGGCGCCTCGGCCGCCAAGAGTCCAACTGACCCGGAGCGCCGCAGGGCGACGTTCTGCGGCGTTGTCGTCGGGCGCGATACCGCCGGTATCGCTTCCTCCTCCGCCTTGCAGAACGACGCCCTGCGACGCTCCGGGCGCTGCTCGTAGGGGTGCGGCGCGCCGGGGGCGCGACCGCGGGGGACAGCGCGCCGGGGGCGCGGCCGCGGGGACGGCGCGCCAGGGGCGCGACCGCGGAGGACGATGCTGATCGAGTGGATCTCGCAGGGGGCGTCTCGAGATCCACTCCGACGGACTTCGCGCGTGATCGAGCGGTTCTCGGGTGCCTGGCGAGTCGGGCGACCGCGCCCGGACATGCTCATCGGGTAGCCCTCGGAGAGGGAGTTTCGAGATCCACGCCCGACCGATTTCGCGGCTGATCGAGCAGCTCGCGGGCACAGACCGAGCCCGACGACCGCGCGCAGACCTGCTGATCGGGCAGCCCTCGGAGAGGGCGTGTCGAGATCCTCCCGGCGAGCGCGCCGGGTGCTCCGCGCCGCCCCGCGCCGAGTCGGCGGCGGCGGGGAGCGGCAGCGGGCTACAGGGTGGGAGAGACGCCCACGAGGCGGCTGGAGAGGGTCCAGAGGTCGTGGGCGAGAGCGCGGTCGCGGGCCTGGGGGTTCAGGGAGCCGTGCGGCGTCAGCTGGTCGAAGTAGGTGCCGCTGGCGGCACCGACGTCGGGCTCGGAGGCGAGGGTGATCAGCGGCACCGCACCCGCCTCGGCGGAGATCCCGAAGGAGCCGACCGAGAGGCTCGTCATCAGCTTCATCATCGTGCTGTCGGCACCGAAGCTCGTCGAGACGACGCCCGGGTGGAACGAGTACGCGTCGACCGACGTCGTCAGCAGGCGCTCCGCCAGCTCGCGGATGAAGAGGATCGTCACCAGCTTCGACGTGCCGTACGCCCGCCAGCCGCCGAGCCACGGACCCCGGCGGTTGTCGAGGTCGTCGAGCCTCAGGCGACCGAAGCGGTTCGCGAGGCTCGCCGTGGAGACGACGCGGACGCCGGCCCGCTCCCTCGAGGTCTCGATCATCCGCGGGAGCAGGAGCCGCGTGAGCAGGAACGGCGCGAGATGGTTGCTCTGGATCGTCCGCTCGTGGCCGTCGACCGTCTCGGCGCGGTGGGAGACGAGCCCGCCCGCGTTGTTCGCCAGCACGTCGATCCGCTCGTAGCGCTCGAGGAGGCCGTCGGCCAGGGCGCGGACGTCGTCGAGCCGGTCGAAGTCGGCCAGGAACGCGTCGCCTCCCACGTCGGCGGCGACCGCGCGGGTGCGCTCGGGGTTCCGCCCGACCACGGCCACGCGGGCACCGGCGGACGCCAGCGCTCCCGCCGCGACCCGGCCGATGCCGGAACTGGCTCCGGTGAGGACGACGACGCGCCCCGTCATGTCAGTGACCACGGAGATATCCGCCCTTCTCGAGACCGGCTTCGATCTCGAATCGATTGCGCAGCGGATCGCGACCCGCCACCGTGTACGCGAACGGGAACCACATCCCGTAGAGCCGCCACTGCTCCTTGTGCACGGCCTCGTGCTCGAGGACGCTGTCGGAGACGTTGGTGCCCGTGAGGTAGCTCGTGCCGACGCAGGACCCTCCGCGGCCGAACGCCCAGGAGGGCAGACCGGTGAAGACGACGAGGCCGTGGCTGCGCCGGATCGGGCCCGTGCTCCACAGCGCGCCCCAGGCGAGTCCGACCGCGCACGCGAAGAGGTAGCCCGGCCGGGTGATCGCCGGATCCAGGGCCACCGTCGCGACGGCTCGACGGAGCGCGCTCACGCGCTGTCGCGTCCGTAGGTCTCGAGCAGCCGCAGCCAGACCTCGCTGATCGTCGGATAGGAGGGGACCGCGTGCCAGAGGCGCGAGAGCGGCACCTCGCCGACGACGGCGATCGTCGCGGAGTGGATCAGCTCTCCGACCTCCTTGCCGACGAAGGTGACGCCGAGGACGACCTTCCGGTCCTCGTCCACGACCATCCTCGCGGTGCCCGTGTAGCCGTCGGCGGCGAGGGCGGCGCCGGCGACCGAGCCGATCTCGTAGTCGACGACGCGGGTGCGGTATCCGGCCTTCTCGGCGGCCGCGGCGGTGAGGCCGACCGACGCGACCTCGGGGTCGGTGAAGACGACCTGCGGCACGGCCTCGTGGTCGGCGGTCGCGACGTGCGCTCCCCAGGGGGCGTCGTGGACCTCGGCACCGGTGGCGCGCGCGACGATCACGTCGCCGGCCGCACGGGCCTGGTACTTGCCCTGGTGCGTGAGCAGTGCGCGGTGGTTCACGTCGCCGACCCCGTAGAGCCACGGACGCCCGCCGCCGAGGGGAGCACCGTCGCCGCCCAGCACGAGCATCGTGTCGTCGACCGTCAGCGAGGAGCCGGGCTCGAGGCCCACCGTCTCGAGGCCGACGTCGCGGGTGTGCGGGGCGCGGCCGGTCGCGGCGAGCACCTGGTCGGCCTCGATGACGTCGCCGCCCTCGAGCGTCACCGCCACGGTGCCGTCGGACCGGCGCTCGACCGAGACGGGCGAGTCGCCGAGGCGCAGGTCGACGCCGAGCTCCTGGAGCGCCGAGCCGACGAGCTCGCCGGCGAAGGGCTCGAACGGCGTGAGGAGTCCGCTGCGGGCGACGAGCGTGACGGAGGAGCCCATGCCGGCGTAGGCGGTCGCCATCTCGGTCGCGACGACTCCGCCGCCGATGACGACGAGGCGCGGCGGCACCTCCTCGGCCGAGGTGGCCTCGCGGCTCGTCCAGGGGGATGCCGCGCGCAGGCCAGGGATGTCGGGGACGACGGCGGTGGTGCCGGTCGCGACGGCGACGGCGGAGCGGGCGCGGAGCACGCGCACCTCGCCGTCGGGTCCGGTCACTGTGACCTCGCGCTCGCCGCTGAGGCGGCCGTGCCCGCGGACGAGCTCGATGCCGGCGCCCTCGAGCCACTGCACCTGGCCGTGGTCGTCGAAGTGGCTGGTGAAGGAGTCGCGGCGGGCCAGGAGCGCGGGCACGTCGACTCCTCCGCTCACCGTCTGCGCCGCGCCGGGGAGATCACGGGCGGCGCGGAGCGCCATCGGCGGCCGCAGCAGCGCCTTCGAGGGCATGCACGCCCAGTAGGAGCACTCGCCCCCGACGAGCTCGCTCTCGACGACGGCCGCGGTGAGGCCGCCCTGGACCGCGCGGTCCGCGAGGTTCTCGCCCACCGGCCCTGCTCCGATGACGATGACGTCGAACTCGTCCGTCGTGCTGCTCATGCTGTCTCCCTGGGGTTCTCGGAGGCGTCGAGCCCCGTCGTCGGTGGGTGCCCGGCGCTCAATGCGCCGGCACGATCTCGGCCCGCCAGCCGTCGTAGCGGCCGCCGTGGCTCTCGACCGCCTCGATCACCTGGCGGAGGAACGCGGTGGTCGACTCCTCGTCGACCGCGGCGTGGTGGCTCGCGACGAGGACCTGCCTCAGCCTCAGCCGCGAGATCGCGATCTGGAAGCCGGAGGCCACGAGGACGCGCCCGGCCCGTCGTGCGGTGCTGCGGCGGGAGAAGACGGCGAAGTGGTCGACCTCGCGCAGCTCCCACACCTGGTCGCCGTAGCGGAGCCGGATCTCGAGCTGCTGCGCGGCGCGCTCCTGCTGCGCCTCGAGGGAGGAGCCGCCGGGCGCCGTGACGGTGGTGCTCTCGTCGCTCATCGTCCGGTGAACTCCGCCGTCGTGCGCTGGAGGAAGGCCTCGGTGCCGATGCGCGCATCCTCGGACGCCGCGAGACGCGCGAGCGCCCCGGGGAGCGCGGCCGCGGCCTCGGCGTCGGACGCGGCGACCGCGAGCCGGGCACTGGCCAGGGCGGCCTGCACGGCGAGCGGCGCCTGCGCGGCGATCCGGGCGGCCAGCGCCCAGGCCGCCTCGGCGACCGTCCCGTCGGGGACGACCTGCTGCACGAGGCCGATGCGGTGGGCCTCCTCGGCGTCGAAGAGGTCGCCGGTGAGGATCCAGCGCATCGCGTCGCCCCAGCCGACGGCGCGGGGGAAGCGCAGCGTCGCTCCGCCGAAGGGCAGGATGCCGCGGGCGACCTCGATCTGGCCGAAGCGGGTGGACCGCTCGGCGAGGACGACATCGCTCGCGAGCGCGAGCTCGATGCCGAGCGTGAGGCAGGTGCCCTGGAGGCCGATGACCACCGGCTTGCTCACGGGGCGGGTGCGCAGGCCCCAGGGGTCGAGACCGCCCTCGGGCACGAAGTCGAGGCCGTCGGAGCCCAGGCGGGGCCCGATGTCGGCGAGGTCGAGCCCGGCCGTGAAGTGCCCGCCCTCGGCGAGGACGACGCCGGCGCGCAGATCCGGGTCGCGGTCGAGCTCGCCGTACGCGGACGCCAGCTCCGCGAGCAGCCGCAGATCGGCGGCGTTGCGCTTCTCGGGCCGGTCCAGCACGATCGCGAGCACGGTCCCGCGCCGCTCGGTGCGCACGCGCGGTCTCTCGTCGCTCATCGTTCCTCCGCTCGGTCGCGTCCGACCATCTTGCCGGGTGCCGCCGACACGCGCTCGGGCTTGCGCGCCGATGGCAGGGCTCTCTCAGGCCCCGCGGGACAGAGCGCCGAGGAGGCGGAGGATCGTGGGCAGGTCGTCCTCGGCCGCGGTCGGCGACGACGGGGCGAACGAGGTGACGCCGGCGCCCGCGAGCGGGAAGCGGGACCGGAGGGCGTCGAGGCTCGCGACGAGGCGCGAGGCGGGAACGCCGAAGGGCACCGGGTCGAACAGCCCGGCGAGATCGGCGGGGTCGAGCACGTCCAGATCGAGGTGCACGTAGACGGAGGCGGCACCGGTCGCCTCGACCGCCGCGACGAGCGACTCCGGGTCGAGGGCGTCCGCGGGCAGCACCGCGGCGCCCCGCTCGACCAGCCGCTCGAGCTCGCCGTCGTCGGCGGAGCGGACACCTCCGAGGACGACGCGCTCGTCGGCCACCCGCTCCTCGGCGCCCGCGCTCAGGAGGCCGACGCCGCGTCCCAGCGCGGCCGAGAGGACCATGCCGCAGAAGGCGCCGCTGGGGGAGGACTCGGGAGTGTGCGCGTCCGGGTGGGCGTCGAGCCAGACCAGCGCGACCGGGCCCGGTGCCGAGCGCACGGCGTGCCCGATCGCCGCGAACTCGACGCCGCAGTCACCGCCGATCGTGATCACGGGACCGGTGCGGCTCGAGAGGGCCTCGCGCACCCGCTCGGCGACGGTGGCGACCGAGGCGTAGCGGCGGATGCCGGTGTCCTGGGCGTCGCCCGCCTCGGCGGGGATGTCGAGGGTCGTGGTGGCGGAGGAGGGCAGATCGCCCCGGATCGCCTCGGCTCCGTCGACGAGGCGCATCGCGCGCGTCGACGCCGAGCCCTGCCACTGGGGGACGACGAGGAAGGAGGCCATGTCCCTCACTATGGCACGCGCGCCGGTGCCGGGTGCCTGCGTGCTCAGGCCGCGGGCAGGCCTCCGGGAACGGCCGCGGGGCGGAGCGACGGGGGTGCGCCGTCGAGGTCGACCAGGGCCTCGTCGAGCGCGGAGCGGGCGCGGTCGGCGGCGGCGCGGGCCTCGTCCAGAGCGCCGGCCGGATCGCCTGCCGCACGGCGCACCGCGGTGTCCAGCTGCCCGAGCGTCTCCTCCGCGAGGATCCGGGGTGCCGCGGTGATGCGCTCGCCGTGCACGGCGGCCAGGAGCAGCACCGACTCGGCACCGAGCCGGGCCGCGGTGCGCGCCGCCTCGAACAGGAGGAGCTGGCGCTCGGCCTGGGCCCGCGGCTCGCGGTACCCGGAGACGACGGCGTCCAGAGCGGAGTCGGCGTCGAGCAGCAGGACCAGTAGCGCGGCCGGATCGTGGCGGGCGCCGGCCGACCGGGCGTCGTCGGCGTCGAGGAGGAGCGACCGTGCCGCGGCGCACGCGACGGCCACGTCGGCGGCGGAGGCGAGCTGCGCCGAGGTGCGCAGGTCCGAGAGGGTGGCGGCCCGCTCCAGGTCGTCCCGCACGGAGCGCTCGACGCCGCTCAGCTGCACCTCGGCGCGGGTCACGAGCCCGACCAGCGAGTCGACCGCGTCGAGCAGGGCGTCGGGATCGGGGGAGCCGCCGGCGGCGACGTGCTCGACGGCCTCGCGCAGCGGTCGGACCCGGCGCTCGGGAGTGGTCCCGGCGAGGACGGAGACCTCGGAGCGCGCCTGCTGCACGCGCTCCGGGAGGGACGGGCTCGGCGAGGTCACTCCGTGATCGTACGGCCGGAGTGTGACACCGCGTGACACGGCGGTTCGACCGGCGGCGGCGGCGTGCCCAGGATGGAGTCATGACCCGCTCACTCGCCATCGTCGAGGTCGCCCGCGTGCGACCGGGCCGCGAGGAGTACCACGCCTACGTGCAGATCCTGAACGGCCGCATCCTCGCCCTCGCGCACGAGCGCGGCTGGCGGGCGGAGCGCTTCGCCGCCGAGGAGCTGGGCACGGAGGAGCTGCTGGCGCGCACGGCGGGGGCGGACGCCCTCGTCCTCGCGGGCGGCGAGGACATCGCTCCCGAGCAGTACGGCGCCGACCGCGGCTACCCGGCCGAGGGCCCCCACGCGGAGCGCGCCGATGCCGCCCAGATCGCGCTGGTGCACCGGGCGCTCGCCCGCCGGACCCCGCTGCTGGGCATCTGCCGCGGCCTGCAGATCGTCAACGTCGCGCTCGGCGGCACGCTGGTGCAGGACCTGGGTCCGGAGGCGGAGCACGTCAACGCGGCGGCCCCCGCTCACCAGCGCATGCACCGGCACGAGGTCGGGCTCGCGGCGGGCTCCGTGCTCGGCGGGCTCTTCGGGTCCGAGGCGCTCGCGGTGCAGAGCGCGCACCACCAGGCGGTCGACCTGCTCGCTCCGGGGCTGCGGGTCGTCGCCCGGGCGGAGGACGGCGTGATCGAGGCCGTCGAGCACGTCGCGGCCCCCCTCGTCGGCGTGCAGTGGCACCCCGAGGACCCGGACGCTCCCGCCGGTCAGCTGGCGACGCTGCTCGACGGGCTGGCGCTCGCCGCCGCCCGCGGGGAGTTCGCGCTGCCCCTCGCCGCCTGAGCGGCCGGGGCTCCCCGCGGGCGACCGGGCTCAGCGGGCCAGTCGGGCCATCCACGCTTCGATGTCGTCGGCCGAGCGCGGGATGCCGGCCGAGAGGTTCTCGGCGCCGTCGGCGGTGACGAGCACGTCGTCCTCGATCCGGACGCCGATGCCGCGCAGCTCCTCCGGGACCGTGAGGTCGTCGGGCTGGAAGTAGAGGCCGGGCTCGATCGTGAAGACCATGCCCTCCTCGACCAGTCCGTCGAGGTACATCTCGCGCCGTGCCCGGGCGCAGTCGTGCACGTCGAGCCCGAGGTGGTGGCTGGTGCCGTGGACCATGTAGCGGCGGTGCTGCTGGTTGTCGGCCTCGAGCGCCTCCTCGGCGCTGACCGGCAGCAGGCCCCACTCGGCGGTGCGCCGCGCGATGACGGCCATCGCCGCGGCGTGAACCTCGCGGAAGCGGATGCCGGGTCGGACGATCGCGAACGCGGCGTCGGCCGCCTCCCGCACCGTCTCGTGAACCTGGCGCTGGGCGTCCGTGTAGCGGCCGTCCACCGGGAAGGTGCGCGTGATGTCGGCGGTGTAGTAGCTGTCCTGCTCGACGCCGGCGTCCAGCAGCACCAGCTGGCCGGGGCGCACCGGCCCGTCGTTGCGCGTCCAGTGCAGGATGCAGGCGTGGGGGCCCGCTGCGGCGATGGTGTCGTAGCCGACCGCGTTGCCGTCGGCGCGCGCGCGTCCGTTGAAGACGCCCTCGATCAGGCGCTCGCCCTTCTCGTGGGCGATGATGCGCGGCAGGTCGGAGAGGACGTCCTCGAAGCCGCGGCCCGTCGCGTCGACGGCGGCGCGCAGCTCGGCGATCTCGTAGGCGTCCTTGACCAGGCGGAGCTCGGCGATGTCGCGCTCGAGCGCCGCGTCGCGGTCCGCCCGCTCGTCGGCCTCGACCGCGTCGAGACGGCCGGTCACCGCCGGGTCGGCCTCGCGCAGCACGGCGAGGGGGACGCCGTCGTGCGCGTCGAGGACCGCGTCGAGCTCGGCGATCCCGCGGGTGGCGAGGCCGAGATCGCTCGCGACCTGCGCGAGCGACGGACGCGGCCCGATCCAGAACTCGCCGATCTCGGGGTTGGCGTAGAACTCGTCGGAGTCGCGGCCCGCGCGCTCGCGGAAGTAGAGCGTCGCGCTGTGGCCGGACCCGGCGGGCTCGAGGACGAGGACCGCGCCGGGCTCGGAGTCGGAGCCCCAGCCGGTGAGCCAGGTGAAGGCCGAGTGCGCACGGAACGGGTAGTCGGTGTCGTTCGCGCGCTGCTTGAGGCGGCCCGCCGGGACGACGATGCGCACGCCGGTGTGCAGCGCGGAGAGGCGCTCGCGGCGGGAGGCGGCGAAGGACGCCTGCTCGCGCGGAGCGGGCAGCGGCTCCTCCCGCTCGGCCCAGCCGGACGCGATGAAGTCGCGGAAGCGGTCGGAGGCGGGGGTCGTCGAGCGGTTCGCGGTGGCGCGGGGGCGCGGGGCGGCGGCGGGGTCGGGCGTCTGAGCGGCGGTCCGCTCCTCCGTGTTCGTCATGGCTCCCATTGTCCTCCTCCGCACGGCCGCGGGGCCGCCACGGGCCGGGCGGGGGAGGAGGACGGGGAGTCGGCGTCCGGGGAGGAGCGTCAGGACGCGTCCTTCGCCATCCCGCGGACCGAGAGCTGGACGACCAGCGGCCGGTGGTCGCTCCCGGCGTCGTCGCGGTCGTCGACGACCTGGTAGCCCGAGACCTCCCAGCGTCCGGAGAAGAGGACGTGGTCGATCGGGGCGCCGAGCGCGGGCGGGACCGAGGACGGCCAGGTGCCCAGGGCGGCGCCGCCCGCGACGGTCCCCGCGTCGCGGCAGCCGCCCAGCGCGGCCGAGCCCGGCAGCCCGGTCCAGTGGTCGACCGTGGAGTTCAGATCGCCGAGGACCACGACGTCCTCCTCCGCGGAGCAGAGCGCGGAGACCGAGAGCAGATCGCTCCGCCACTCCGCGAGGCGCGAGGGGATCGGCGCCATGGTGTGCACCGCGGCGAGGACGGGGCGCTCGGGAGTGTCGGGGCGTGCGACGAGGGACGGTGTCGATCCGGTGACGACCGCGGTGGTGTCGACGCTGTAGCCGCCGAGCGAGGGGGAGAGCAGCAGGGCCGCCCCGTCGTCGGCGCCCGACCCGGCGTAGTGGAGGGTCATCGACATCCCCTGGGCGCTGAGCGCGTTCACGACGTCCTGCGCGTGCGTCTGCGAGACCTCGAGGAGGGCGATGCCGTCGACCGCGCTCTCCCGGGCGAGCGAGGCGATCGTGTCGACGGGCACGCCGTCGTGCAGCACGTTCCAGGTCGCGAGGCGCACGTCGGCGAGGCGGTGGGCGCGCGGAGCGGCGGAGTCGTAGCCCCGCGCTCCCTGCACTCCCGCGAGCACGAGCGCGAAGACGACGCCGAGCGCCGCGAGGGCCAGCGCGAGGCGCCTGACCGGAGCGACGAGGACCGCGATCACGACCAGGACAGCGGCGAGCCCGACGGCCGCCGCGCCCGTCGCGAGCCGGAACGGCACCAGCTGGGCGAAGGGGGCCTCCCGGGCGATCCCGAAGAAGCCGGGCGCCGCGACCACCAGCAGAGCGATCGCCACGATCACCGCCACCGCGGTCTTCACCAGTCTCGTCCCCATCGCCGCCCAGGCTACTAGGGCATCGGAGGGCTCGCAGGCGGCGCGTCTACGATGAGCGCATGCATGTCGACGGGGGCCGTTACGACCTCCACACCCACTCCGTCGTCTCCGACGGCACCGAGGCTCCGGCCGTCCTGGTGCGGGCCGCGGCCGCGGCCGGGCTCGCCGGAGTGGCGCTCACCGACCACGACACGACCGGCGGCTGGGCCGAGGCGCTCGCCGCGGCCGACGAGGCGGGCATCGACCTGCTGCCCGGCATGGAGCTCTCCTCCCGCGTCGGCTGGGCCAGCGTCCACGTCCTCGCGTACCTCGTCGATCCGGCGGATCCGGGGCTCGTGGCCGAGACCGCGCGCATCCGCTCGGCCCGAACGCACCGCGCGGAGGCGATCGTCACCGCGATCGCGGCCGACTACGACCTCACCTGGGACGACGTCCTCGCCCAGACCAGCCCGGGCACGACCATCGGGCGTCCGCACATCGCCGACGCGCTCGTCGCCCGCGGCCTGGCCACCGACCGCTCCGCGGCCTTCGCGGGGATCCTCGACTGGCGCGGCGGCTACTACCGCCCGCACTACGCCCCCGACCCGGTCGACGCCGTGCGCCTGGTCCGCGCGGCGGGCGGGGTCCCGGTCATCGCGCACCCGGCCGCGAGCGCCCGCGGGATCGCGGTCGAGTCGATGCTCCCGCAGCTCGTCGACGCCGGCCTGTTCGGCCTCGAGGTCGAGCACCGCGAGAACACGGCCGACGGCAAGCGCCGCCTGCGCGAGCTCGCCGAGCAGTACTCGCTCGTCACCACGGGCTCGAGCGACTACCACGGCACGGGCAAGCCCAACCGCCTGGGCGAGAACACGACCGCGCGCGCGACCGTCGACGCGATCCGCTCCTCCGCCCGCTGAGTCGCGGAGAGCCGCTGGGAGGCGGAGAGCCGCCGGATCACCGTGACCGCCGAGGGGCGGAGAGCCGCTGAGTCGCGTGGGGACACCGCTGAGTCGCGGGACAGCCGCTGAGACGCCGAGAGCCCGCCCTCCCGCGACGGATCGCGGGGGGACGGGCTCGGGGTGCGGAGGCTCAGGCCTGCGCGTCGGGGCGCGGCGAGCGGCGGCGCGACCGGGTGCGGCGGCGCGGTTCGCTGTTGCCGTCGTGGTGCTCCTTGCTCTCGCTCGAGGGAGCGGGGCCGGTCTGCTGCGGAGCGGTCGAGTCGGCGGAGTCGGAGCGGGTGCGGCGACGCGGCGGCCGGTCACCCCGCTCGGAGCGCTCGCCGCGGTCGGAGCGCTCGCCCCGGTCCGGGCGCGCGTCGGCCTTCGCCTCGGCGGGGATCGGGGTCGGCTTCAGCCGTCCCTTGGTCCCCGCGGGGATGTCGAGGTCGGTGTAGAGGTGCGGCGACGACGAGTAGGTCTCGACCGGGTCGGGCTGGCCGAACTCCAGCGCCCGGTTGATGAGGGCCCACTTGTGCAGGTCCTCCCAGTCGACGAAGGTCACCGCGATGCCGGTCTTGCCCGCGCGCCCGGTGCGGCCGACGCGGTGCAGGTAGGTCTGGTCGTCGTCCGGGATCGTGTGGTTGATCACGTGGGTGACGTCGTTCACGTCGATGCCGCGCGCGGCGACGTCGGTCGCGATCAGGATGTCCTTCTTGCCGGCCTTGAACGCCGCCATCGCGCGCTCGCGCTGCTCCTGGTTGAGGTCTCCGTGCACGGCCGCCGCGTTGAAGCCGCGGTCGTTGAGCTCCTCGACGATGCGGGCCGCGGCGCGCTTCGTGCGGGTGAAGATGACGGTCTTGCCGCGGCCCTCGGACTGCAGGATGCGCGCGATGACCTCGTCCTTGTCGAGCGAGTGCGCCCGGTAGACGATGTGCTTGATGTTCGCCTGCGTGATGCCCTCGTCGGGGTCGGTCGCGCGGATGTGGATGGGCTTGTTCATGAAGCGGCGCGCGAGCGCGACGATCGCGCCCGGCATCGTCGCCGAGAAGAGCATGGTGTGGCGGGTGGGCGGCGTCTGCGCGAACAGCTTCTCGATGTCCGAGAGGAAGCCCAGGTCGAGCATCTTGTCGGCCTCGTCGAGGACCATCACCTGCACGTTGGCGAGCGAGAGCAGGCGCTGCCCGGCGAGGTCCAGGAGGCGGCCGGGGGTGCCGACGACGATCTGCGCGCCGGCCTTCAGCTGCTCGATCTGGCCCTCGTAGGCCTTGCCGCCGTAGATCGAGACGATCTTGGTCGGCCGGTTGGAGGCGGCCAGCTCGATGTCCTCGGTGACCTGCACGGCGAGCTCGCGGGTCGGGACGACGATGAGCGCCTTGACGCCCGGCTCCGGGTCGGTGCCGAGGGCCTGGATGAGGGGGAGGCCGAAGCCGAAGGTCTTGCCGGTGCCTGTCTTGGCCTGGCCGATGATGTCCTGCTTCTGCAGGGCCAGGGGGATCGTCTGCTCCTGGATGGGGAACGGCTCGAGGATGCCCTTGGCGGCGAGTGCGGCGACGATGTCGTCGTCGATGTTCAGATCGGAGAAAGTCACGGAGTGAAGCGCCTGTCGTGTCGAACGGTCTACGCCCCTGTACGACTCCGGGCGCAGGGTCACCGATCCAGCGCCGGTGACATCCCGGCGAGTCTACTGCTCCCGGCCCCGCCGGCCCCGGAACCCCGCTCCTCCGGCGCCCTATGCTGAGGAAATGGCTGCCTGGTTCCGACGTCGACGTCCCCTGCTCGAGGTGCCCCGCCTGACGCCCCGCGGGGAGTCGAGCCAGAAGCGCGACCGCGTCGACCTCGCCGACCTCACCCCCGAGGTGCTGCCCTACCTCGGCCAGGTCGCCTACCTCCAGCTCGCGGTGTTCGAGGTGCTGGCGCGCGCCGTCGCCGAGACCGACGACCTCGCGGACAAGGAGGCCATCTCCTCCGCCGCCGGCACGGCGCTCGCGAAGCACCACGCGGTCGTCGCCGAGCTGCGCCGCCGCGACGTGGAGCCCGGCGAGGCCATGACTCCGTTCCGCCCCGCGATCGACACCTTCGAGCGGCTCACCCGCGGGGCGGACCTCCACGAGACGCTGCTCTCGGCGTACATCACGGCGGGCCTGCTCGACGACTTCTTCATCCGCCTCACCGGCGGGCTGCCCACCGACGTGGGGCCGCGCATCGCGCAGACGCTCGGCGCGGACACGGGCGTCGACGGCGTGATCGCGATCCTCCGCCGCGAGATCGCCGCGGACGAGCGCCTGGGCTCGCGCCTGGCCGTCTGGGGCCGCCGCCTGGTGGGCGACACCCTCCTCGTGGCGCGCTCCGCGCTGATGGGGTCGGGCAACCACGACTCCGACGAGTCGCGGATCGAGCCGGTGTTCACCGAGCTCATCGCCTCGCACACGCGCCGGATGGACGCGCTGGGGCTCACGGCCTGACGGTTCCCGGCGTCGCACTGCCCCGGAATCCGGAACGACGGAGGCGCGGAAGTCCGAGGACTCCCGCGCCTCCGGCTCGGATCAGGGGGCGACGCGTCCCGAGAGCATCGCCTGCAGGGAGGCCTCGTCGCGGCGGGCGCGGCTGCGCCCGAGCGAGAGGCCGACCGGGACGACGACCACGGCGGTCGCGACGAGGGACAGGACCCAGATCAGGCCGCCGTCCCACGGCAGGCCCGCCCAGGTCAGTGCGACCCAGACGACTGCGGCGACGAGGCCGCCGATCGCCGGGACCAGCACGGAGCCGTGCAGGTGCCGGTGCGGCAGCCCGTAGCGCGCGGCGAGACCGATCAGGACCCCGAACAGGGTGATGAAGAGGAGCTCCACGACGTGTCCGCCCGGGACGCTCTAGGCGACGAAGCCGACGCGGCGCGACTCCTCGGAGCCGACCTCGACGAAGGCGATGGTGGCGGTCGGGACGATGTAGATCTTGCCCTTCTCGTCGCGGAGGCGGAGGACGGCGGTGCCGGCCTCGAGAGCGGTGGTCACCGTCTTCTCGACCTCGGTCACGGACATCGACGACTCGAAGTTGAGCTCGCGCGGGGTGTTGACCATTCCAATACGGATTTCCACCAGCAGTGCCTTTCGGGAGGGGACGAGGGTGTCAGGATACGGGACCGTGCTCGGACGACCGCGCCGGTTTCGCGGTGAGCGGAGCGGGCGGCCGGGGCTCCCGGCGGGGACGGGCGGGAGTGTCGGACCCGGTGGCTACCGTGGTCGTGTGACCGCTCCCGCGACCCCCGCTCCCTCCACCGCAGCCTCCGTCGGCGAGGCGCTCCCGGGCGAGCCCGCGGTCGTGCTGGACGACTCCCAGCGCGCGGTGCTCGCGCTGCCCGAGGGCCGCAGCGCCGCCGTGCTCGGGGCGCCGGGGACGGGCAAGACCACGACGGTCGTCGAGCTGGTCGCCGAGCGCGTCCTCGAGCGGGGGTACCCGCCCGAGTCGGTCGTGGTGCTCGCGGCCAGCCGCACCGCCGCCACCGCCCTGCGCGACGTGCTCGCCCTGCGGCTGGGAGTGCCGACCCGGGGCCCGCTCGCCCGGACCGCGACCTCGCTCGCGTTCGAGGCGGTCACCTCCTCCGCCAAGGAGCGCGGCCTCGAGCGGCCGACCCTCCTGACCGGCGGCGAGCAGGACGCACTCCTGTCGGAGCTCGTCGAGGGCCACCTCGAGGAGGGGACCGGCCCGCGGTGGCCGGAGGAGTTCAGCCCCGAGGTGCTGCGGCTGCGGACCTTCCGGACCGAGCTCCGCGAGTTCGGGATGCGGGCGACCGAGCACGGGCTCGACTCGGACGCGATCCGCGCCCTCGGGATCGACGCGGAGCGCGGCGAGTGGAGCGCGGCGGCCGACGTGCTCGACGAGCTGCGCGAGGTGGTCGAGTGGATGGCGCCCCAGGCGGGCACCCGTCTGGACGCGGCGGAGTTCGCGGCCTACGCGGCCGAGGCGATCCGCGCGGGCGAGGGCGGCGAGCGGATCGACGCGCTGCGTCTGGTCGTCGTCGACGACCTCCAGGAGGCGAGCGAGTCGACGCTCGTGCTGCTGCGGGCGCTGACGGAGCGCGGGGTGACCGTGATCGCGCTGGGCGACCCGGACGTGGCGACCAGCGCCTACCGCGGCGCGGCCTCCGACACGCTCGGCCGGTTCGCCGCGAGCATCGGCGCGTCCGACGTCGAGACGCTGGTGCTCGCGCGCGTGCACCGCCACTCGGCCGCGCTGCGGGCGGTCGTGTCGGCGGCCACCGAGCGGATCGGCACCGCGGCGGCCGGCCGGCAGCGGGCGGCGGTCGCGGCTCCGGCCCCCGACGCGGGCCCGGCACCCGTCCTGGTGCTGCACGCCCCGACGGCGGCGCGCGAGGCGGCGACGGTGGCGCGGCTGCTGCGCGAGCGGCGGCTGCGCGACGGAGTGGCGTGGCGGCGGATGGCGGTCGTCGTCCGCTCCGGAGCCGCGGTCCAGCCGCTGGTGAAGGCGCTCGCGGTGGCGGAGGTGCCGACCCGCTCCGTGCTCGCCGGACGGGCGCTGCGCGACGACCACGCGGCCCGGGCGCTGCTCGTGCTGGTCGGCGTCGCGATCGGCGAGCGGCCCCTCGACGCGGAGCTCGCGGCGGAGCTGCTGCTCGGCCCGTTCGGCGGGGTCGACCGGCTGGGGCTGCGCAGGCTCCGGCTCGCGCTCCGGGCGGAGGAGCTGGCCGGCGGCGGCATCCGCGCGAGCGACCCGCTGCTGGTCGAGGCCCTCGCCGCGCCCGGCCGATTCGCGACCATCGACTCCGCTCCCGCCCGGCAGGCTGAGCGGCTGGCCGTGACGATCGACCGGGTCCGCCGCCTGCACGAGGAGGGGGGCTCGATCGAGGAGCTCCTGTGGTCGGCGTGGGAGTCCAGCCGCGTCGCGTCCTCCTGGCGCGAGCTCGCCCTCGGCACCGGCCTGACCGCCGCCGAGGCCAACCGCAACCTCGACGGCGTGGTCGCCCTCTTCAGCGCCGCGCGCCGGTTCGTGGAGCGGGCGACCGGGCACTCCGCGATCGGCTTCGTCACCGAGATCCTCGAGGCGGAGGTCCCCGAGGACACGCTCGCTCCGCGCTCCGTCGAGGACGCGGTCCTCATCGGCACGCCCTCCTCGGTCGTCGGCCTGGAGTTCGACGTCGTGGTGGTGGCGCGGCTGCAGGACGGCGTCTGGCCCAACCTCCGCCAGCGCGGCTCGCTGCTCGATCCGGACGGCCTGCTGCGGCACGCCCGCGGCGAGGGCGGACTGCCGCTCGACGCCCGCAAGGCCACTCTCGACGACGAGCTCCGGATGTTCGCCCTGGCCGCCTCCCGCGCCCGGCGGCAGCTGGTGCTCAGCGCCGTCGC
>NZ_PSVU01000060.1:0-20037 GCF_002932515.1 Rathayibacter sp. AY1D5 | reverse complement strand
CGTCGGCGGAGCGGACGAGATCGACCTCGGGCACGAGGACCCGGACGCGGCCCAGCTCGACGACCCGGCGCTCCTCCCCCTGCACAGTGGCGGAGCCGAGCACCCCGGAGGGAGCGGGCTGCAGGACCGTGCGGTGCGGGATCGCGTCGATCAGCCGGGGGGCGAGGTCCTGGCCGTCGCCTCCGGCGGTCCCGCCGAGCAGCGGGTTCCGGAGGTGCAGGTGGGTGTAGAGGGTGGCGGCGAGTCGGGCCCGCAGCTCGATCGGCCCGGTGGCCTCGATCACGGTCCCGTCGACCTCGGCCCGCAGCCGGGCGGCGTCGACGCTGATCACGGCCTCGTCGAGGACGGAGCGGGTGGTGAGGGCGGTCATCGCGGGCTCCTGTCGAATCCGAGGGCGGTGGAGTAGGCGGAGGGGGCGAGCAGGACGCGGCGGCCGATGCCGGCGGCGGCCCGCTCGATCCCGGGGAGGCGGGAGACCATCGAGGCCCGGGCGAGGGTGCGGTCGACGAGGTGCCAGCCCAGGTGGGCGGTGGCGCGGACGGCGAGGGCGTCGTCCGCGCCGGCGGTCTCGGCGGCGTAGGCGAGCCACATCCGCCGGATCCTCGGGACCAGTGCCGCCATCCGCTCCGCGATGCGGGCGTCCGCGGCCGCGGTGTCGAAGGCGAGGGGAGGAGCGGAGGCGCCCTCCCGGGTGGTCACGGTGTCGAGCACCGCGCGGTGGATCCACTCCCCCGCCAGCGTGCCGAGGTCGCGGGCCGGATCCCCGATCCCGAACTCCTCCCAGTCGAGCAGCTGGAGGCGCCCGTCGCGGAGGTGGAACTGGTCGAGGCGGAGGTCGCCGTGGATCGGAGCCGTGCGGTTGCCGCTCTCCCACTCGCGGAGATCCTCCGTGGCCGAGACGAGCTGCTCGTCGTGCTGCAGGTCGCCCCAGAAGGCGAGCTCGGCGAGGGTGAGGTCGACGTAGCGGGTGTGCGGGATGCCGACGCGCAGCATCTCGACGGGAGGGCTGGGGTGCGAGGTCGCGGTGAGGCCCGCCACCGGGCCGGCGTGCAGCCGGGCCAGGAGCCGGCCGGCCTGTTCGGGGAAGTCCGCGGGGACGCGCTCCTCCACGAGCAGGAGGGCCAGGCTGGTGCCGGGGCAGTGCTCGAACACCAGCAGGGAGTCGTCCTCGTCGGCCGCCAGCAGGCGGGGTCCGGCCGGGGCGTGCTCGGGGCTCCGGGCGGCGAAGCCGGCGAAGTCCCTGGAGCGGCGGAAGGCCGCGGGGCCCGCCGTCCGGGGCGAGACGTGCTTGACGAAGACGCGGGCGCCGTCGTCGAGGGTCATCGTCCACGACGCGTTCCGGCCGGCGAAGGCGGGGCGGTCGATCGCGGCGACGCGGTGGCGTCCGCCGCCGAGCAGCCGCTCGGTCGAGGCCGCCGCCCGGAGGGCCGCCGGATCCGCGGGGCGGTGCCCGGGGGTCGCGGGGCGGAGCCCGGGAGTCGCGAGGAGAGTCACGATCGTGTCCTTCGGTCGGTCGAGCGGATCAGAAGAGGTAGGTGACGACGAGGTAGGCGCCGCCCGCTCCCCCGACGAGGAGGGCGGTGTTGACGAGCAGCTTCTTGAGGGGCGAGGGGCGGGTCGAGGCGGTGCGCGAGGTGGTCATGGTGGTGTCCTTCCGAGGGGTGGTGGTGGTGGATATCGGGAGCCGGGCCTAGGAGGCGTCGGCGGCCTTGAGGGAGGCGCGGAGCGAGACGCGGGAGCCGGTGCGGAGCGCGTTGTTGCGGTAGACGCGGACGACCAGGCGGAACAGCAGCGGCACCGTGATCGCGGCGACGACTGCGGCGATCACCATCTCGGGGGTGCCGACCGAGTCGAGGCCGAAGCGCATCGGCATCAGGTAGGAGGAGAAGAGGGGGACGAAGGAGAGCGCGTGCACCCAGGCCTCGTCGAGGTTCGCCGGCACCACGTAGAGCGCGATGATCAGCAGCGCCATCTGCACGACGGAGAGCGGCATGGCGGCGGTGCCCAGGTCCTCCTGCCTCGACACGGTCGAGGCGAGCAGGGTGCTGAGGAGCGCGAAGAGCACGTAGCCCTGCAGGAACCAGACGAGGAACCAGACCAGGCTCGGGCCGAGCTCGATCTCGAGGACCGACCACCCGCCGACCACGCTGAACCCGCCGACGACGGCGCCGCCGATCACGAGCAGCTGGGCCAGGGTCACCAGGCCGACGCCGATCATCTTCCCGGCGAGCAGCGGGGCGACGCCGATCTTCGTCAGCAGGATCTCGACGATCCGGGACGACTTCTCCTCGACCACCCCCGAGGCCAGACTCGACGAGGAGTAGACCATCGCGGCGAGCAGGGCGCTGATCATCGCGGTCGCGAACAGGATCCGGGTGTCGAGGATCACGGTCCCCGCCTCCCTCGTCGCGTCGACCAGGAACCAGCCGCCGATCCCGGCGCCGAGGCCGGCGATCGCGGCCAGCGCGAGGGTCGCGGTGAGGATCGTGCGGTTCCCGGTGCGGGTCAGGATCTCGCGGCGGACGATCGTCGCGGCTCCCCGGGCCGGCGTCGGAGGAGCGGAGCTCTCGGCGGTCCGGGCGTGGGCGGCGCGGGGGTGCGTGGTGGTCATCGTCCTGCTCCTTGGATCTCGAGGCGGCGCTCGGCCGCAGGGGTGGAGGCGGCGGTGAGCCGCTCGGACAGCAGCTCGGTCAGCGAGCGCTGCGCGGTGCGGATGCTCCGGAGGCCGCCGTGGCGGGTGAGGGTCGCGAGCACCTGCTCGGGGACGTCCCGGCCGCTGCCCTCGATCGAGACGAGCAGCGACTCCGGCTCACCGGGGACCGGCTCGGCCGACAGTCCCGGTGTGACGCCGAGCTCGGCGACGAGCCGGTCGTCCAGGGGGCGGGAGAACTGCAGCTGCCAGCGGCTGCGGCCGTCGTCCTGCAGCTCGGCCACCGCTCCGCTCGCGGTCACACGGCCGGAGTCGAGCACGCAGACGGTGTCGCAGAGGCGCTCGACCAGGTCGAGCTGGTGGGAGGAGAAGAGCACGCCGACGCCGCGGGCGGACTGCTGCCGGATCAGGCCGGCCATCGTCTCCACGGCGACCGGGTCGAGCCCCGAGAAGGGCTCGTCCAGCACCAGGAGCGACGGATCGCCCACCAGGGACACGGCCAGCTGCACGCGCTGCTGGTTGCCGAGCGAGAGGTCCTGCACCAGCGTGTCGGCCCGCTCGGCCAGGCCCAGCGCGTCGATCACCTCCTCGGCGGTCTCACGGGCTCCCCGGGCGTCGTGCCCCTCGAGCAGAGCGAAGTGGATCACCTGCTCGCGGACCCGCATCTGCGGGTAGAGGCCGCGCTCCTCCGGCATGTAGCCGATCGAGCGGCGGTCCTCGGCGGTGATCGGCGCGCCGTCCCAGGTGATGGTCCCCGTGTCGGGGGTGAGCAGGCCCAGGATCAGCCGCATCGTCGTGGTCTTGCCGGCGCCGTTGCCGCCGATGAAGCCGACGATCTCGCCGCGGCCCACGGACAGGTCCACGTCGTGCAGGACCCGGTGGCCGCCGAATGCACGGCTCACGCCGCTGAGCTGAAGCCCTCGCATGTCATCTCCTCGAAGTCGTTTCTCTTGACTCCTCAGACGCTACGGACGCTCTCGCGAGGGGCTCCTGTACTTCGGTACAGCGCCGAGGTGGCCGAAAGTGCAGGTCCCGCATCACCGGACGTGCAGGTCCCGAGGCGGCCGCGCGTGCAGGTCCGGGGGCGGCCCGGGTGCGGGCCGCCTGCGTCCCGAGCACGACGGACGCCCCCGTGCTCGTCCGGTCGGCGACCGGAGCGCACAGGGGCGTCCGTGGAGGAGGAGGGGCGGGGTCAGGCCGTCGCGCAGCTCCCGTCGACCTCGCCGATGACGCCGTCCGTCACCGACACGACCGCGCAGTTCGGGTAGCCCCGCTGCGGCCGGTGCGCGGGGTCGAGCGCACGGAGGATGCTCCCGAGCACCGCTCCGTGCGTCACGACCAGCACGTCCCCGTGCTCCGCCGCCGGCGCGAACCGCGCGATCGCGGCCTCCACGCGGGCGCGCACGGTGGCACCGCTGTCGGCCCGGCCGGAGGGGTCGTGGCGGTGGATCGCGTCGAGCACCGAGTCGAGACCGGCGTCGGTCATCCGCGGCCAGTCGGCGGAGGAGGGCACGTAGGAGTAGCCGTGATCGGCGAACACCGGCTCCCAGAGCGAGGCGTTCGGCTGCCCCTCGAAGGCGCCGAAGTGCCACTCGCGGAGCTCGACCATCGGCTCGGCCTCGAGCGACGGGTGCCCGGCGAGCGCCGCCGCCGCCGTGGTGCGGGTGCGGGTGAGGTCGCTCGTGAACGCCGCGACGAGCGGCACCTCGCGCATCCGCTCGCCGAGGGCCGCCGCCTGGCGCTCGCCGCGCTCGGTCAGGGGCGAGTCGCACCAGCCCTGCAGCTGGCCGGCGACGTTGAAGAGGGTCTCGGCGTGGCGGACGAGGTGGATCGTGCCGCTCACGGGCGCTCGCTCGCGGGCGTCGTCGGGCGGGCGGGGGTGGCGCGGTGCATGCGGTTCTCCGGGGTCAGCGCGCTACTCCGGAGCGGCGCGCGCGATGTGGAGGGCCAGGAAGGCGACCTCCTCGTTGGGCAGGGCGGCCTGGTACTCGGCCGCCACGAAGGAGCGGACCCGCTCGGCGGAGGCGATCGCGCGCGGGTAGCGGGCGCTGAGGCTGGTGAAGAGGAAGTCGTCCTCGCTCTCGAGCAGGCCGCCCGAGAAGAAGCGCTCGGCGAAGTACTGCAGGTGCGCCACGAAGCGGGCGGAGCGGAGGTCGTCGCGGTCGAGCGCGGCTCCGCTGGAGTGCTGGATGATCGCGGTCACCGAGCGGATGAGCTGCACGATCCGGAGCGAGTCGATCCCGACCTTGCCGAGCTCCGCGTTGGCGAGGTGGAACGCGACGTTCGCGGCCTCGTCGGCGGGCAGCTCCACGTCCAGGCGCTCGCGCATCCGCTCGACCGCCCGCTCCCCCACCGCGTACTGCACGGGGTAGACCGTCCGCATCTCCCAGGCCAGCCGGTTGGCGACCGAGAGCCCGCGCCGCTGCCGCTCCACCGCGAAGTGCAGGTGGTCGGTGAGCGCGAGGTACACGTGGGGGTCGAGCTTCAGCCCCTGCTCCTCCGCGTCGGCGACGACCGCGCGGGTGAGCTCGACGAACTCCGGCGGGATCTGCGCCAGGAGCTCGACGAGGTTGCGCTGATCCGAGTCGTCCAGCGCCACGAACACCTGGTCGACGCTCGAGGACTCGATCGCCTCGCCGGCCTTCGCTCCGAAGCCGATCCCCCTGCCCAGGAGCACGCGCTCGACGCCGCGCTCGTCGACGACGAGGACGACGCTCGAGTTGAGCACCTTCTTGATGGTCTGCATGCGTGTCTCCGTCGACGGCCGCGTCAGGGCTGGGGTGGGGGTGGCGGGGCCTCTGCCCGGAGAGCCGGACGGCGCCTCCGGGCAGAGGAGGATCATCCCAGATCCGCGCCGTTGGAGGCGATGACCTTCTGGTACCAGAAGAACGAGTCCTTCCGGTAGCGCTCGGTGCTGCCGTGGCCGAGGTCGTCCATGTCGACGTAGACGAACCCGTAGCGCTTCGAGATCTGCGAGCTGGAGGCGCTGATCAGGTCGATCGGCGCCCAGCTCACGTAGCCGAGCAGCTCCACGCCCTCGTCCACCGCCTGGATCATCTGCTCGAAGTGCGCGCGGAAGTAGTCGATCCGGTACGGGTCGTGGACCCGGCCGTCCTCGGTCAGCTCGTCGCGCATCCCGAGCCCGTTCTCGACGATGAACAGCGGCTTGCCGTAGCGGTCGTAGAGGTCGATCAGCGAGATCCGCAGCCCGACGGGGTCGATCTGCCAGCCCCACTCGCTCGACTCGAGGAACGGGTTCTTGACGCCGAGGACCGTGTTGCCGGGGGTGCGCTCGGCGTCGGGGCGCACGGACTCCGTCATCGACATGTAGTAGCTGAACGAGATGAAGTCGACGGGGTGCTCGCGCAGCAGCTCGACGTCGCCCGCCTCGAACGGGATCTCGACTCCGCGGCTCTCGAGCGCCCGCAGCGCCAGGCGCGGGTAGGCGCCGCCCGCCTGGACGTCGGTGCAGAGGTAGAGCATCCGCTCCTTCGCCTGCGTCGCCGCGACGTCGTCGGGGTGGCAGGTGTTGGGGTAGGTGGTCAGCATCGTGAGCATGCAGCCCATCCGCGACTCGGGCCACAGCTCCTTCAGCGTCCTCGTGACCGAGGCGGAGGCGACGAACTGGTGGTGCAGGGCCGTGTAGCAGGCCTGCTCCACGCTGCCCTCGACGGTCTCCTCGATGATCCCGCCCGAGGTGAACGGGTGGCGGATGATGCCGTCGATCTCGTTGAAGGTCAGCCACATGTCGACGAGGTGGCCGAAGCGCTCGAAGCAGGTCCGGGCGAAGCGCTCGAACAGCCCGATCGTGCGGCGGTCGACCCAGCCGTTGTGCTTCAGCGCGAGCGCGAGCGGCGGGTCGTAGTGCGAGAGCGTGACCAGCGGCTCTATCCCGAGGCGCCGCATCTCGGTGAAGAGGGCGAGGTAGTAGGCGATGCCCTCCTCGAGCGGCTCCGCCTCCTCCCCCGTCGGGTAGAGGCGGGTCCAGGCGATCGAGACGCGGAGGGTGGTGAAGCCCATCTCGGCGAACAGCGCGAGGTCGCCGGGGTAGCGGTGGTAGAAGTCGATGCCGCGGCGCTTGGGGTAGTACTCGGTGTCGTCGTCGGCCATCGCCGCCGTGATGCTCTCCACCGTGTTGCGGTGGTGGATCGCGTACTCCTTCGGGTCCGCCTTCGGCTTGTAGGAGGCGACGTCGCTGACCGCCGGGCCGCGCCCGCCCTCGCGCCACGCGCCCTCGACCTGGTTGGCGGCGAGGGCGCCGCCCCATCGGAATCCGTCAGGAAGCGCCATCGGCGAGCTCCTTCTCTCTCTGCGTCACGGTCATGATCCGGTCGCCGGCGGTGATCCGCTCGGCGGCCTCGACGAGCACGGTGTACTCGGCGGAGTTGGTCACGAGCACCGGGGTCGTGGTGTCGTAGCCGGCCGCGGTGATCGCGGCCAGGTCGGCGGTGAGGAGCAGCTGCCCGGCCTCGACCCGGTCGCCGACCGCGACGTGCGCCTCGAACGGCGCGCCGTCCAGCTGCACCGTGTCGATGCCGACGTGGATGAGCACCTCGACGCCGTCCGCGCGGCGGAGCCCCACGGCGTGGCGAGAGGAGAGCAGCGCGATGACCTCGCCCGCGAACGGCGCCCGGACGGCTCCGTCGGTGGGGCGGATCGCCAGCCCCTCGCCGAGCACGCCGGCCGAGAACACGGGGTCCGGCACCTCCGAGAGGGGGATGACGGAGCCGGTGAGCGGCGCCTGCAGCGCGAGCGGGCTCCCGGCGGCGGCCGCCACGTCGCCGAGCGCCTGGACGCTGGCGGAGGCGTCGTCGCGCCAGATGACGAAGGAGACGACGAACGAGACGGCGACCGAGATCAGCAGGCCGATCACGGCGTTGAGCAGGTTCCAGGGGTTCAGCCCGTCGATGAACATCGAGATGCTCGCGACGCCGGGGCTGACCAGCGCGAACGCGGCGACCTGCGTGGCGCCGATGTAGGCGCCTCCGACGACGCTGCCCGTGATGACGGAGACGAGGGCGCGCTTGTTCTGCAGCGTGACGCCGTAGAGCGCCGGCTCGGTGATCCCGAAGAGGGCCGAGAGGCCGCCCGAGAAGGCGGTGGCGCGGAGGGTCGCGCTCTTGGTGCGCAGGGCGATCGCGAGACTGGAGCCGGCCTCCGCCGCGTTGTGGGCGAGCGAGGAGGCGAGGTAGAAGGTGTCCTTGCCCGCGCTGGCCATCGTCGCGATGGTCGGCGGGATGAAGGCCTTGTGCATGCCGACCGAGATGATCAGCGGGAGCACGCCGGCCAGCAGCGCGACGGCCACCCAGCCGAGCGCCCCGTAGAGGCCGATCATCGCGCCGGTGAGCATGGAGCCGAGCCAGTAGCCGAGGGGGCCGAGCAGGAAGATCGTGGCCGGAGCGACGATCACGAGGCACATCAGCGGCACGTAGAACGTGCGGATCGGGCCCCACGAGTGCTTCGTGAAGAAGCGCTCGACGACCGAGAGCAGCAGCACGGCCAGGATCGCCGGGAACACCTGGGCGTTGTAGGCGATGACCGGCACCGGGATGCCGAAGAGCGCGACGCCGCCCTCCTGGTTGAGCAGCGTCGTGAACGCCGGGAAGACCAGGACGCCGACGAGCCCGAGCGCGAGCGGCCGGTTCACGTCCAGCTTCTTCGCGCTCGTGTACGCGACGAGCAACGGCAGGAAGCCGAACACCGCGTCCGGGATGGCGGACAGCAGCTTGAAGTTGTCGGAGGCCGGGTCGAGCCAGCCCAGCGCCGAGGCGAGGACGAGGAACGACTTGAAGATGCCGGCGCCCGCGATGGCCGGGATGATCGGCGTGAAGACGCTGACCACGAAGTCCATGATCGTCGCGCCGAGGCGCTTGAGGGACCGCGGCTGCTTCGCCTGCTCCGCGGATGCGGTGGTGCCGCCGCGCAGCTTCTCGACCGCCGCGTACATCTCGCTGACGCCGCTGCCGACGATGACCTGCGTCTGCGGGCCTGTGACGACGCCGATCACGCCGGGCACCGCCTTCAACGCCTCGACGTCGGCCTTCGCGTCGTCCGCCAGCGCGAACCGCAGACGGGTCGAGCAGTGCTGCAGCTTCGCCACGTTGGCGGCGCCGCCGACGTGCTCGAGGATCGCCTTCGCGCTCTCCTGGGTACTCATCGGTACTCCTCCGGGTGTGTGGGGACGCGCGCTTCCCTGCGCTGTGCTGCCCGGCCGTCCGTCGCCGTCCCCGCCCCCTCCGGCACCGTCATCGGTGCTCCGGCGGAGCGTCAGGAGGCGTCCGGGCACAAAAAAAGGACCCGACGACGCTGCTTGCGCGTTTCGTCGGATCCTGCCTGCACGACCAGTCACATGTCCGGGAGCGACGCTAACACGGGGGTGGGTGGGGCGTCAAAGAGGGGGGGCGTGCGCTCGGCCATCGCGTACGGGCGGTTGTTGCACCGGTGTCGGCATGATGGACACGTGGACACTCTCGACGTCGTTGCGGCGGTCATCAGCGATCGCGGCCGTATTCTTGCCTGCCGTCGGCGGGCGGACAAGGCGGCGGGCGGGCTCTGGGAATTTCCCGGCGGCAAGAGAGAACCTGGCGAAACGGCTGAAGTCGCCCTCGCGAGGGAGATCCGCGAGGAGCTGAGCGTGGAGATCGAGGTCGGCCCCAAGCTGACGTCAGATGAAACGGAGGTCGGCGCTCTCACCATTCGGTTGCACTGCTTCCGAGCCGTGGTTCGTGGCCCACGCCCCACGGAGAGCACCGACCACGACCAACTCCTCTGGCTCCTTCCGAGCGAACTCCCCGGACTGGAGTGGGCCCACCCCGATCTGCCGGCCGTTCGGCTTCTTTCCTCTACGGATCGATGAGGTCGAAGCCCTCGTCAGACCTGAACGCTGTGATGATCGAGAGGCTGCGGATGAGATCCAGCATGTCCTCTTCCGGGCGACCGGGAAGCAGGATGACGGGGACTGCCGCGTAGCCCTCGCGCTGCGCAAGATGCGCATAGTCGAGCACCTGCCCGATGGCCATGCGGACGAAGGACCGGGCGGTCGACTTCTTGGCTTCGACGATCCAGCCGCTCGATCGGACGTACAAGTCCGGCTCGACCCGTGAGCTGCCGACCGGGAGGGTCAGACGACTGGGCGGCGTGCCGTTCTCGGTCAGCCAGAGCCCAAAGTCGGACTGCAGCTCGAACTCGATTCGGGAGACGACCCGGTCATCGAGAGGGCTGACATCCGCACCCGCGATGACTATGTCGGAGTGCTCGGGAGGCGTCCAGTCGCCGAGCGAGGCAGCGGGCTCCTGCATGCCACCATAGGTCGGCAGCCGAGTGATGTCCGCCGCGAGCGGCAGGAGAGTGAAGATGATGCCGCGTCGCTGCGTCCCTTCGGTGTCCGGGATGATCTCCCACCGGTAGGTCGGAGTCCCTGTCGTGAAGGCACCGATGTAGGTCACGCTCGTTCCCTGCACCGTGAAGAGCCGAAGCACCCGCCCATCCTGCGCCGCGTCCCGGAGAGCCCTGTTGCCGCGAAGAAAAACTTGGTCACCGACCTGCCCTTCTCCCGTGTAGGAGTAAGACCCGTCCTCGCGAAGTCCCTCGAACCGGTCGTAGCCGTATCGAGCTCCCTTCGCCGGATCGGTGAAGATGAAGATTTCACGGAGCGCTCGCGGCGTCACGATCCCCTGCTGCTGCTGCCCTCCGTAGGCGCGGTGAATATCACGCCGGAGGACCTGGTCGCCCACTTCCAAGGTGAACCGACGCTCGGTGGTGTCTCGTCGAAGCAGACGGGAGCGGACAGCCTCCGCCTGCGCTTCGGTCAGATCCCACCGAGATTCCTCAGCCGGAAGAGTTCCGTAGGAGGAGCGGAGGAGGCTTCGGATTCGACGCTGAGAAACGCCCAGTTCAAGTGAGAGTGTGGCGGGAGTAACGGGAGGCATCTCGCGAGACTAGGAATGCTCGGAGCACGTTCTGTCGAGATGTACTCGTGTTAGCGACAGAGTTACTCATATTGCCTAAGTGCTGAACTTTGTGCCGCATGCGTCCCAGAAGAGAGGTCACAGAAGAGACCATTACTCACTATCGCAGAGTTGAAGGACGCTAATGCGGTCACGCCGGCCGCTGTTGCGGCGTCGGGACGACCCTCCATCAGAGGAAAGAGGTTCTCCCCCTCAATACCGGCACCCCGCCAGCACCGCCTCCGACGCCGCCCGGTCCCGGGCGCCGATCCCGAGCCCGTACTCGCTGAGCACCGCCACGAACTGCTCCACGTACCCGCAGCGCAGCTCCGCGGCCGGTGGCAGCCACTCCCCCGGGCCGGCGTCGCTCTTCGCGCGGTTCGTCTGCTCGGAGGCGGCGACGAGGTTCGCGGGGTCGTTCGCGAAGGCGAAGCGCTGGTCGTCCGTCCACGACCAGGCGCCGTGGTGCCACGCCCAGCCGAGGGCGACGACGTGGTCGATCTGCACGAGGCGGGAGGTGTCGGTCCCGGAGACGAAGGCGACCGAGGTGCCGTCGTAGGGGTCGATCAGGGTGCCGGTGAGGACCTTGCAGTCGCGGGTGCCGGGCTTGAACACGGGGGCGAGCAGGTCACGGCCGAGGACGTCGTTGCGGGTGTCGCAGCCGTTGCGGTCGACGTCCGACCACGCCTGTCCGAAGAGGTCGCGGTCGTAGGGGACGGCGGCGGGGCCTTCGACCGCGGGGAGAGCGGCCAGCGTCGCGAGGGACGGAGCGGACGGCCCCGTTTCCGGAGCGGACGGCTCGACGTCCCCCGAGGGGCTGCTCGGCGCGGGAG
The DNA here is from genome assembly GCF_002932515.1 of Rathayibacter sp. AY1D5. NCBI lineage: Bacteria > Bacillati > Actinomycetota > Actinomycetes > Micrococcales > Microbacteriaceae > Rathayibacter > Rathayibacter sp. AY1D5. Next base: position 8,608 of record NZ_PSVU01000060.1, on the reverse strand, counting down.
CAGCGGGACTGCTCGACGCCGCAGAAGCACCGGCCGAGGAGGACACCGCCTCCGGTCCGCCTCCTCCCGCCGTGTCCGACAGCGCGACGGCGGCGACGGCGAGCGCCGCAGCTCCCAGCAGAGCGAGGATCGCACCGGCCCGTCGACGAGGGCGCCGGCGCACGGGGAAGGTAGGCCAGTGGCGCATGATCGACCCTCCTGCGATGAGACCCGCGATGCGGTCGACGCGACGCGCCTCCTCAGTATGCGGAGTGACCCGCTCCGGGCTCGACGGTCGGGTGGAGCGTCGGGAACGGGGCGGCCGCGCGGAGCGACAGCGTCGACGACCGGGCTCGAGCCTCCCGGAGGCCACCTCGTCGCGCCCGCGCCGTCGACCCGCGCCTGCTTGACTGCTCCCATGGAGATCTTCATCGGAGTGGTCGGCCTGCTCGGCGGGCTGGTCATCGCCGGGCTCGCGGTCGTCGCGGTGGTCATCGGACGGCGGCGGGCGGTGCCGGCGTCGCTGGTCGACGTCGAGGTGCGGCTGACGCACGCCGGGGACGACTGGTGGCGGGTGGGCGCGCGGGTGCGCAACTCCGGCCGCTCGCTCGTGCCGGTGACGAGCTACAGCGACGGGCGGCCGATCTCGGTCGATCTCGGCGGGGCCGTGTCGGCGGAGTGGTACGGGTCGGCTCCCCGGTCGGACGCGTGGCGGATCGATCCGGCGGTCGGGCTCCTCCTCGGACCCGTCGCGCTGGAGCGCGGGGCCGACCTGGGGGCGACCATCGTCGTGCGCGGGCGGCCGCAGGTGCGGATCGACGCGCCGCTGCGCTACGTGCCGGTGCGCGAGAACGTGATCGAGTCGCGGACGCCGGACGCCGCTCCGGTCTGGGGCGTGTCCGAGGCCGCGACCTCTCCGGCAGCAGCGCCTGCGTCGGCTCCCCCCGCGCCGATCCGCCCGCGCCAGCAGCGTCCGATGGACGCCGACCCGTCACGTCCCGAGCGCGAGAGCGTCCTCCGCGGCGGCTTCGGAGTGTGGGCGGCCATGATCGCGGGGGGCGCCGGAGCCGTCGGCGTCGCGATCGGGATCGCCCTCGAGCTGGCCGGCGTCGAGGCGTCGGGGCTCGGCGGCGCGGGCATCATCCTGATCGCGGCCGGCTTCCTCGGCCTCGTCGGCACCCTCGTGATCCGGCTGCTGCGCCGCTGGCTCGAGCCGCCCGCCCTCTGGCGGACGCCCGCGCAGCGCCTCCGCCGCCCCGGGACGATCACCGTCCTCATCCTGAGCTACGCGGGGCTGGCGCTGTTCTGCACCGAGTTCGCGGCGCAGTCGGTGACCGGCGACACGACCTGGGTGGCCGGTGTCGCCGTGCTGATGCTGATCGCCGCATTGATCGGCATGGGACTCGTCGGGTTCCTCCGTCTGGTGGTCCTGCTCGGCGTGCGCCGCGCCTCCCGGGAGACCCCGTGACCCGTGAGGTCGTCGTCGTCGGAGCCGGCCTGGTCGGAGCGGCGACAGCCCGCGCCCTCACCGAGCGCGGCGATCGCGTGGTGCTCGTCGAGCAGTTCGAGCGGGGTCACGACCGCGGCTCGTCCCACGGCGCGACGCGCATCTTCCGCCGCGGCTACCTCGAGGACGACTACCGCGCCCTCACCGGACGGGCCGGGCGCGCCTGGGCACGGCTGGAGGCTGAGACCGGCCGCCGCCTGCTGCACCCGGTCGGCGCGATCGACCACGGCGACCCCGCCGTGCTGGCCGCCGTCGAGGCTGTCCTCCTGCGCGACGGGATCCCCGTGGTGCGGATCGAGGCGGACGAGGCGCAGCGGCGCTGGCCGGGACTCCGCTTCGAGACCGACGTCCTGCTGCACCCCGAGGGCGGACGCCTCGACGCGGTGGCCGCGATCGACGCGATGCTCGACTCCGCCCTCGGACGCAGCGCCGTCCTCCGGACGCAGACGCGGGTGCTGGGCATCGAGGAGCGCGCCGACGACGTGCGCGTGCTGACCACCGATGGCGCCCTCGACGCCGACGCGGTCGTCGTGGCCGGCGGATCCTGGACGCCGCCGCTCGTGGACGGCCTCGTCCGCGCGGCCGGCCGACGCCTCCCTCCGCTGCGCGTCACGCAGGAGCAGCCCGCGCACTTCGCGACGGACCTGCCCCTCGACTCGTGGCCGAGCTTCGCCCACCACCGCGCCGGCCTGCCCGTCGTCTACGGGCTCGCGACGCCCGGAGTCGGGGTGAAGGTGGGCGAGCACAGCACCGGAGTCGTCGTCGATCCGGACGAGCGCACCTTCGAGCCCGAGCCCGGAGCGCTCGCCCGCCTCGTCGGCTACGTCGCGGAGTGGATTCCGGGCGTGGACGCGGCGAGCGCCACTCCGATCAGCTGCCTCTACGACAGCACGCCCGACGAGGACTTCGTGCTCGACCGCGTGGGCCGCGTGACTCTGGCGACCGGGTTCTCGGGGCACGGCTTCACGTTCGGTCCGGTCCTGGGCGAGCTGCTCGCGGACCTCGTCGCCGGCGGAGTGGCGCGGGAGCGGTTCCAGCTGCTGCCGGCGTGAGGGGCGGGTGCGTCCGGAGGAGTGGCTTCCGACCGGGGAGCAGCGGCTTCTGACCGGGGAGCAGCGGGTGGATTCCGACGCAGCAGCGTCTGCTCAGCGGCCTGCGGGGCCCGTCCCGTGCTGCTCGCGGCCGTCCGGGTCGAGGAGCACGGCGTCGTCCCAGCCGCTCGCCGCCTCCCTCGCACGGGCCTTCGCGGGCGCGCGCCGAGCCACCGCGACGACGATCAGCGCCCCCAGCATCACCAGGGCGGCGGTCTGCAGCGGCGGCGCGACCATCGCGAGCGCCTGCCGCACGTAGAGCTCCGGCGGGACCGTGATCGAGTCGCCCTGGTACTGGTTCGGCAGCAGGAGGACCACGACCGGGAGCGCGAGCACTGCGGCCCAGAGGACGACGGTCACCGCGATCGCGGCGGCCCAGAGCAGGCGGACCCGCGTCATCGGCGGGGAGCCCTCAGCAGCGGGACCACGACCGCCAGGCCGAGGGCGATCAGGCCGACGGTGAGGAACGGTCCGATCGCGTTGTCGCTGAGCACGCGGAGGTACTGCTCGGGCCCGAAGGCGCTCTGCGACGGCGAGTAGTCGTACCAGCTGTGGGAGCTGTTCCAGAGGGCGAGGAGTCCGACGAGGACGCTCACGGCGCCGACGACCGCCAGGGTTCCGGCGATGCGGCGAGTGGAGACAGCGGGGCGGGGGTCGGCGTCGGGCGCGTCGTGACGGTCACCGGAGTCGGGTGCCGCGTCGCCGGGAGCGGAGTCGGGTTCGGTGGGGAGCGGGACGGTCGGCTCGGTCGGGAGTGGGACAGTCGGCTCCGCGGCTCGGGGCGCGGTCGGCTCCGCGGGTGTCGGGACGGCCCGCACCGCCGCTCTCGCGCGCTCAGGAGCGGTGAGTCGGCCGGAGACTCGGGAGCCCGTCGGGCCGTCGACCGATCGCACGTCCTCCTGATCGGGAGCGGACCCGCCACCTCGCCGGCCGGCCGATCGCCCGATGCCCGAGGTCCCGCCCGACAGGAACGGGGAGCGGAGGCGCTCCTCGCCGCTGCCGCGCCGCTCGGCCTCGCGTCCGTCGTAGCCGCGCTGGAAGCCCGCGTGGTAGCGCGGGTCGGTGCCGCCCTCGTCCGTCCCGCCGCTCTCTCGTGGGGAGCCGTTCGCTCCGGTGCTCCGCGCCATGCCGTCCCCCGCTTCGTGCAGTCGGGCCATCATGTCGCACCTCGCCCGCTGCGGGGAGGTGCCGGGCGGAGCTCGGGGTGCGGTCGGCGGAGGCGGGGGTTCAGCGCCCGGCCGCGGTGGTGCGCGACGGGAGGCTGACGATCCCCGCTCCGACCAGCAGCAGGCCGATCGTCACCGCCGTCAGCGCCGGCCAGCCACCGGCTCCGACGGCCAGGCCGAGGAGCCAGCCGCCGGCGGCCGAGCCCGCGTAGAAGGCGATCGTGTAGACCGCACCGGCGTGCCCTCGGAGTGCCGGAACCGCCCGCGCTCCCGTCCAGGCGGCGCCGGTCGCGTGCAGGGCGAAGAAGCCGGCCGTGAAGACGAGGAGTCCCGCGATCACCACTGCGACGTTCTCGGCGAGCATCACCAGCAGTCCGACGATCATCAGGGCGACGCCGATCCGCATGACGAGGCGGGGACCGATCCGCGGCCCCCATCTCCCCGCGAGCCGGGAGGAGAGGGTTCCCGCGAGATAGGCGGCGAAGAGGAGGGAGACGAGCGCGGGCGCCAGCGCGAACGGCGGCGCCTCGAGCCGGAACGCCAGGTAGTTGTAGACCGCGACGAACACGCCGACCGCGAGGAACGTCTGCAGCGCGATCGCGACGAGCATCGGATCGCGGAGCACCTGCGCCGTCTTCGCTCGCCAGCCGCCGGGAGCAGTCTCGCGCGTGCCGCCGCCCCGGGGCGCGAGCACGGCGAAGACGATCGCCGCCGCTGCGCAGACGGCCGTCACGACGAGCAGGGCTCCGCGCCATCCGAGCGCCGCCGCGAGCGGTCCGGCGAGCAGGCGTCCGGCGGCACCGCCGATCGTGGTCCCGGAGACGTACGCCGTCGCGGCGGCCGTCGCTCCGGCGCCTCCGACCCGGTCGTGGATCGCCGCGACGGCGAGGGCCGGGACGGCACCCAGTGCCGCTCCCCCGAGGAAGCGCAGGACGAGGAGGAGCTCGAAGGTCGGGGCGACGCAGGCGAGCAGCGCCAGGACCACCGACGTGAGGACCGCGATCCGCATGGATTCGAGCCGTCCGATGCGCTCGGCCACCGAGGCCCACGGCAGCACCGAGAGCGCCAGTCCGAGGGTCGCGGCCGAGACGGTGAGCGCGGCGTCGGACGGGGCGAGGGCCCATTCCCGCGCGAGCTGCGGGAGGACGCTCTGCACGGCGTAGAGCTCGGCGAAGGTCGCGACTCCGGCGGCGAGGAGGGCGATGGTCAGCCGCCGCTGCGAGAAGGGGGCCGCTGCGCGCATCGGTCGGGTGCGTGCGGCGGTGCTCATGGTTCCGACGGTAGACCGCCTGCGGGTGCATGACTAATGCCCTTTCTCGTACTGTTCATGCGTTCTGGTCATGTCCGGATCTAGGGTGGTGGCGTGTCCGACGACTGGCCCGCGACCCTCCGCCTCCTGCCCCTGCTCGTCGCGGTCGCCCAGACCGGGAGCGTCACGGCGGCGGCCGCCGAGCTCGGGATCCCGCAGCCGACCGCGAGCCGGTCGCTCGCCCGGCTGTCCGCCCTGGTCGGCACTCCCCTGGTCCGCCGGGAGGGCCGTGGGGTGGTGCTGACGGAGGCGGGGACCCGTCTCGCCGAGGCCGCTCAGGACGGCATGTCGGTGATCCGCGCCGGGCTCGCGGAGGTGCGGCAGGCGGGCGACGTGGAGCACGGCCGGATCGACCTCGCCTTCCAGACGCTCCTCGGGGAGAGCTTCGTGCCGGATGTGATCCGCCGGTTCCGCCGCCGCTGGCCGCAGGTCGGCTTCGGGCTCCGTCACGGCTCCCGCGCCCTCTGCCTGAGGGCCGTGGCGGAGGGCGAGTCCGAGCTGGCGATCGTTGCGGATCCGCCCGATCTCCCCGGAACCACCACGACGACCCTCTACTCGGAGCCTCTCCTCGCGGTCGTGGACCCCCGTCATCCGCTGGCCTCGCGGCGCTCGGTCACGGTAGAGGACCTCCGCGGCCTCGACCTGATCATGCTGGCGCCCGGCTACGGCCTCCACGAGTCGGCCCGGCGCCTGCTCGCCGTGGACGGCCGCGACCCCGTGCCGGCGTTCGAGGTCGGCGACTACCGCGCCGCCCGGGGACTCGCGGCAGCCGGCCTCGGAATCACGATCCTGCCGCCGAGCCCGTCCTCGGTCGACGACGACGTCCGCGAGATCCCGATCGACGATCCGGGCGCGAGCCGTGAGATCGGTGTGCTCGCCCGCGACACCGGGAACCCGGTCGTCCCCGAGTTCCTGCGGGCCCTGCACGCCGCGGCGGCCGCCCGGCGCCGGTGACCGCTGCTCGGCTCTGCTGTCAAGCACAGGAAGCGGAGGCCCTTCGTGCAGCAAGCTTCGAGAGGATCCCCGCACCGCCAGCGACACCCCCCTCCCCCCGCTCCTGCACCACGTCACCGAGGACGGCCCCGGTCATGATCCTTCTCCGCACCCACGCCAACCGCTGGACCGCGCGCGCCCGCCGCAGCGGCGGCGTCCTCGGCATCATCACCCTGGTCTCCGACCTCCCCCGCCCGGCCTATCGGACGGTCCGCCTCGACCCGACGAGCGGTGAGCGCGTCCTGCTCCGCGACACCGCCGAGCTCGAGGAGGCCTTCGCCGTGCTCCTCGCCGGGCTCGAGCGCTCGCGCATCGCGGCCTCGGCATCCCCAGCCGAGTCGGCTCCCCCGTGCGCCCCGGTCGACGCGCCCGTCGCAGTCGAGGACGACCTCGAGGAAGCCGCCTGACCTGACGGCGTCCTTGCGGGGAGACCCTCACCGCGCATCAGGTGCCGAGCTCTCCGCCCGCCTCCTTCACACTCGACGTGTCGGATCGACGTGCCGTGACACCTCGACCGGCGGATCCGTCCTCGGCAGGTCCCGCGGACCGATGACCCGTCGGAGCCGGGCCGACCTGCGCGACCGCAGGAGAGCCCGGCGCCAGCGCGGATCGGTGCGGGCCCGGAGGTGGGGGTCCACCGGGCGGAAGCCTCCCGCGGTCCGCTCCTCGATCAGCACGATCGTCGCGGTCGCGAGGTGCAGTCTCCGGACCGGCTCCCTCTCGGGATGCGGATGCCCGGAACGCGTGCGGAGCTGCTGCTCCAGCTGCTCCGGGTCGGCGGACCACCAGGTGCTGACGCCGACGCGTCCATCGGGGAGAGGGAAGCGCTCGGTGATGCGGTACGGGAGGCCGTGCTCGGTCATGCAGTAGTGCCTTTCGAGGAGAGGGTCCGGGAGCCCGGGCCGCGCTGCAGCGGCCCGGGCTCCGGTTCACGAGGTGCGGGTCGAGCGACGGCGCAGCGCCATCAGGGCGCCGCCGGCCAGGAGCAGAGCGCCGGCTCCGGCCGCGAGGGGCCCGGCCGCCGCTCCCGTCGAGGCGAGGACCGTCGGCACGAGTCCGACCGGAGGCACCGCCACCTGGGCGCAGCTGGCTCCACCGTCGTCCGCGCACGGGTGCAGGACGGTCGTCGGATCGAAGCCCTCCGGGACCTCGGTCAGGCGCGCCCGGTTGGGGATGGTCCACGCGTCCACGCCGTCGGCGACCCGTCCGGTCACGGTGAACGTCGTCGACGCTCCCGGGGCCAGAGACAGGTTCTCGACAGTCAGGTCGGACGACGCCGGGCCGCCGTCCCGGGAGATCGTGACGTCGCTCAGGTGCGCGAGCTCGGGGACGTCGGTGAGGGTCACCCCGTCCGCCGGCCGAGCCCCCTCGTTGGCGACCACGATCCGGAACCCGGCACGCCCGCCGTGGTCGACCTGATTCCCGATCGCCGTCTTCTCGATGGAGAGCCTTCCCTCGACGGGCGGCACCGGGATCTCGGCGCAGGACGACGTCGCATCGTCAGCGCAGGCGTTCTCGACCGTCGGCGGGTCGAAGCCCTCGGGCTGGTGGGTGATCGAGACGCGGTTGGGCAGGGTCGCGGCGTCGTACCCGTCGGCGACCCGGCCGCTGACGTGCAGCGACACCTGACCGCCGGCGGGGATGTCGAGACCCGTGACGGGCTCCGTGGCCGGCTGCGTTCCTCCGGCGCCGTTCTCGATGGTCGCCTCGAGCAGGTGGTCGAGCGTCGGGACGTCGGTCACGGTCACGTCCGTGGCGTCGACCGTTCCGGTGTTCGCCACGACGATGTCGAAGCCCGCCGTGCCGCCGTGCTCGGCGCTCGCCTGGGACGCGGCCTTCCGGATCTGGAGCGACCCCTCGCCGATGTCGTGCGGGACGGTGGCGCAGGGGTTCGCGTCGGTCCCCGTGCCGGACGAGGCGGGAGCGAAGGGCGCATCGGCGAGGCAGGCCGTGTTCGTCAGCGCGCGGTCCCCCTCGCCGGTCACGATCACGTCGAAGGTCAGCTCGGCCGTCGCCCCGACCGGCAGGCTGCCGGCCGCCCAGGAGATGCGGCCCGTCTCCGCGTCGATCGTGGCCGTGCCCTGCGAGGCGCGGAGGGAGTCGGCGTCGAGCTCGGCGTCGTCGAGCACGCCCTTGTCGAGGTAATCGATGACGGCGGCGTCGGAGTAGTCCCCGGTCCCGTCCGAGGTCAGCGTCACCCGGTAGGGCACGCGGGTGCCGCGGAGCAGCGGAGTGGCGGAGTCGACCGACGAGGTCTTCGCGATGGTCACGTGCGGCGCGAGCGGATCGAGGCGTGCGACCGCGACCGCACCGTCCGAGCCGTAGGCCCAGTCGTCGATCGCCCGCAGGTCGCCGTAGGAGCCGTGCACCGAGTCGTTGGCGTTGGGGATGCGGCCCCGCCCGGAGTCGTCGCCCTCCCAGCGGTGCACCCCGCCGGACGAGTCGGTGCCGCCGTCGCCGGACGTCACCGCGGAGGTGCCGGAGTACCGCTCCGAGTTCGATCCGGCGAGGAGCGAGTCGTCCCAGTGGACCATCGACGGGTCATCGCCGCCGCCGGTCGACC
>NZ_PSVU01000006.1:0-94385 GCF_002932515.1 Rathayibacter sp. AY1D5 | reverse complement strand
CGTTCGACTTGCATGTGTTAAGCACGCCGCCAGCGTTCGTCCTGAGCCAGGATCAAACTCTCCGTAAAAAAATTACGACCCCCAACCCCGAAGAGAAGGGGAGTCAAGTTTGACCTCTAGCAAATAAGACATCTCTCCGACCCGAAAGCCGGAAGCTGACATCAATTTCCAAAGGAATCCCAACCCGATCCGAAGATCAAGGCCGGGGTATAAAATTGGCATTGAACATAGTGCACGCTGTTGAGTTCTCAAGAATCGGACACATCCCGCCTCCACACCAGAACGGTGCTTCACAACGAAAGTGATCGAAGTTTGCTGTACGAGGGCGTGAGCCACTCGATTTGTCTTGCTTGCCGAGACCGGTTAGGCTTGTCAGAACCGAAGTCCCGATCGCCTCCGTGGCAACTTGACTAACTTAGCACATCCGCAGGCCGTGTCAAGTCCGGCTTCTTCGTGGTGTTCGCTGCACGATAAAGGACCGCACCGCTGCACCGGGCTCGGCCGTGAGGCCTTGCAACGAAGCCGGGACCGTGCCCCGTGGAGGCTTTGCATCTTACGCTCGCGATCCCGCAGTCTTCAAGAGACGAATCTCTAACAGGCCTGGGAGTGAGGGGATGGTCCCCGCTTGAGGTGGGCCAGCTGGTCTCGACGCTCTGCGCCTGACTCCCGCTTGCCGCTCCTTTGGGGTGACGAGGAGTTACATTACGTCGGGCCTCGGCCGAGCGGCAAATCGCCTGCGTCCCGGGCGTGTCGCGATTCAGGGGCCGTGCGTCGCTGAGTGTCCGACTCGGTACCCGACACCGGCTACCGGCTACCGGCTACCGGCTACCGGACACCGAGCTGATGAGACCGCCGACGCCGTCATCGCCCGCGTCCGCTCGAGGACAGCGGGCACGCGGTCAGCGGACGAAGGCCCCGGCGAAGCTCTTCTTGCCGCGACGGAGGACGGCGATCCCGTCGATCAACGGGAGCTCGCCGAGCGTGACGGTCTCGGACGGGAGGGCGGTGTTGTTCACCGAGAGCCCGCCCTGGGCGAGAGCCCGCCGCGCCTCCCCCGTGCTGGCGACGAGTCCGGTCTCGACGAACGCCTGCAGCGCCGGCGTCTCCGGGGTCGCCTCCATCGAGGGCACCGCCTCGAGCGCGCCGCGGAGGATGACCGGGTCGATCCCCTCGAGCGAGCCCTTGCCGAAGAGCGCGGCCGAGGCGTCGATCACCGAGCGCGTCGCCTCCGCTCCGTGCACCAGCGACGTGACCTCCCAGGCGAGCGCGCGCTGCGCCTCCCGGCGGAACGGCTCGTCGGCAGCGGCCTTCTCCAGGCGCTCGATCTCCGTGCGCGGCAGGAAGGTGAAGATCCGCAGGCGGTCGGCGACGTCACGGTCGTCCGTGTTGACCCAGAACTGGTAGAACGCGTACGGGCTGGTGAGCTCGGAGTCGAGCCAGACGGCGTTGCCCTCGCTCTTGCCGAACTTGGTGCCGTCGGAGTTCATCACCAGGGGTGTGCCGATCGCGTGGACCGACACGCCCTCCGTGCGGTGGATCAGGTCGGTCCCGCTCGTCAGGTTGCCCCACTGGTCGCTGCCGCCGGTCTGCAGGACGCACCCGTACTGCCGGTAGAGCTCCAGGTAGTCGAGTCCCTGCAGGATCTGGTAGCTGAACTCGGTGTAGCTGATCCCCGCGTCGGAGTTGAGGCGGGCGCTGACCGCGTCCTTCTTGAGCATCGTCCCCACGCGGAAGTGCTTCCCGATCTCCCGCAGGAAGTCGATCGCCGACAGCGGAGCGGTCCAGTCGAGGTTGTTGACCAGGCGCAGCCCGTTGTCGCCGCCCGCGGGAACGAACCGGGACACCTGCGCCTGGAGGCGCTCGACCCACGCCGTCACCGTCTCGCGCGAGTTCAGCGTCCGCTCGGCCGTCGGACGCGGATCCCCGATCAGCCCGGTCGAGCCGCCGACGAGCCCGAGCGGCCGATGCCCAGCCAGCTGGAGCCGGCGCATGACGATCAGCTGCACCAGGTTCCCGAGGTGGAGGCTGGGCGCGGTCGGGTCGAACCCGCAGTAGTAGGTGATCGGCTCCCCCGACAGCAGCTCGCGCAGCGTTCCGGCGTCGGTCGACACGTGCACCGAGCCTCGCCAGACCAGCTCGTCCCACACGGAGTCGAAGGCGGGGTCGAGCTTCGGGCTCGTCGCGGACCCGGGGAGGTGCTGGTCGATCACCCGACCAGGCTACCGTGGCGGGAAGAAGCCGGTCTCCACCAATCAAGCGCACAGGCTTGATCTCGGGCGATCAAGTGCGGATACTTGATCGGGGAGGTCCGATGTTCGTCGTCACCGCGGATCAGCGCGACAGCAGGCACGACCACGACCGCGTGGACCAGGCGATCGCGAGCCTGATCGACGACGGTCGGGCGACGTTCGTCCTGCCCCCGGAGCGGACGGCGGGCGACGAGTTCCAGTGCGTGCTCGACCGGGCCGATGCCGTCGTCACACTCGTACTCGAGCTGCACCGGACCGGCCACTGGAGCATCGGCCTCGGGATCGGACCCGTCGACCGGCCGCTCCCGGCGACCACGAGAGCGGCGACCGGCGAGGCGTACTTCGCGGCGCGCCGGGCGGTCGAGGCGGCGAAGGGCCGGCCGACGCGCTTCTCCCTCGATCCGGACGCACCGGGAACGGCGGCGCCGGCACCGGCGGACGTCCAGGCGCTGATCGATCCGCTCCTCCTGCTGCGCGACGCTCGCTCCGAGGCCGGCTGGCAGATCGTCGACCTGCTCGAGAGCGGCCTCTCCCAGAAGGATGCGGCCGAGCGCCTCGCCGTCAGCCCGCAGGCGGTCAGCCTCCGGGTCCGCGCGGCGAGTGCTCGAGTCGACGCTCCCGCCCGTGACGCGCTCGCGCGCCTGCTGACAGTGGTCGACCGTACGCTCGACCCCACCGACGAGAGGACACCCCGATGACGGCACCCCCCGGATCCCCCGCCCTGCTCCTCGCCTCCGCGCTGCAGTCCGCCTCGTGGACGGGCGTGGTGCTCGTGCTGCTCGCCGGACTCGCCGGTGCGGTGCTCGCCGTGCGCCTTCGCCGTCCGCAGCTCGCCTGGATCCCCCTCGTGGCGGCGGCCGCCGCCTTCCTGCTCACGGCGGTCGCCGGACCGTCCGCGCCCCCGATCCACTCCGTCCTGGTGGCGGTGCTGGCCTTCGCGCTGGCGATCGCGGGCGGCGGGCCGGTCGTGCTGCTCACCCTCCGGCTCGCGACGGCCGACTCCCGCAGCGGCAGCCACGGCGGCATCATGGTCGCCGGAACCTCCCGCCCCGCCGCCGGGAGCGCGCCCTCGGCGATCGGCCAGCCGATCGAGGTGCTGCGCGGGGGGACGACGATCGGGGTCCTCGAGCGGATCGCGACGGCCGGCGCACTGATGAGCGGTCTCCCCGAGGGGATCGCGGTCGTGGTGGCGATCAAGGGCGTCGGCCGCTTCAGCGAGCTCGCCTCCCCGGAAGCGCGCGAGCGGTTCATCATCGGCACGCTGGCGAGCCTCGCCTGGGCGGCGGCTCTCGGCGTTCTCGCCCGGCTCTACCTCGCGGGCTGAGCTCCGGGCCGCCGCCGGGGCACTGCTCTCCGGTAGGGCGAGACGGTGGGGTCGCCCGGGATGCTGAAGCGCCACGGGAAGTCGTCCCCGCCGCCCGGGCCCGAGACTCCGGTGCGCGGGCCCGCCGCCACGGAGGACGGCCTCTCCCCCGGCAGCAGCTCGAACGCCGCCTCGAGCGGGTCGCCCGACTCGGTGAGACGGACTCCGAGGGCCTTCGCCAGCCGTGCGGGTCCGCGGGCCAGATCCCGGCTGCGAACGGGTCCGCGCCGGATCATCGCGAGATCCTCCCCCGATACGACCTCGCCGGCGCGCAGCAGCACCGCCGACGCCGCGCCCGCCGGGGAGCAGACGATGTTCACGCAGGTGTGCATCCCGTACGTGAAGTACGCGTACACGGACCCGGGCGGACCGAACATGGGAGCCGTCCGGGGTGTCGGTCCGCGGTGCGCATGCGAGCCCGGATCCTCACCGGTTCCGAGGTACGCCTCGACCTCGGTCAGCCGGACGCCGACCACGCCCTCCGGCGTGCGGTGCAGGAGGACGCGGCCGAGCAGCTCCGGTGCCACCTCGAGGGCCGAGCGCGAGAGATCGGGGAGGTCGGCGCTCAGAAGAAGCTCTGGCCCGACACGAGGGTGATCACGATCACCGCGACGATGACGACTGCGGCGACGAGCACCAGAGTCCGCTGCTGCCAGGGGCGCAGCGGCGGACGGCCGTCGTCGCCCGGCGCTCCTCGAAGGGTCACGGGCGCTCCCCTCGGAGGGATCCGCGCACGACCCGGACGCGCTCGGTCAGCCGGGCGAGCTGCTCCGCGACGCGGTCGGGAGCCGTGCCGCCGACACCGTCCCGGCTCGCCACCGATCCCTCGATGCTGAGGACGGACCGCACGTCTGGAGTGAGCAGCGGCGACACCGAGGCGAGCGCGGCGTCGTCGAGATCCTCGAGCCCCCTCCCCTGCGACTCCGCCAGCTTGACCAGCTCACCGGTGATCTCGTGGGCGTCCCGGAAGGGCACGTGCTTCTTCACGAGCCACTCGGCCACGTCGGTCGCGAGGGAGAAGCCCTGGGGCGCGAGCTCCGCCATCCGGTCGGTGTGGAAGGTGAGGGTCGCGATCATGCCGCTGAACGCGGGCAGCAGCACCTCGAGGGTCGTCACCGAGTCGAAGACCGGCTCCTTGTCCTCCTGCAGGTCGCGGTTGTAGGCGAGCGGCAGCGCCTTGAGGGTCGCGAGCAGCCCGGTGAGGTTGCCGATCAAGCGGCCGGACTTCCCCCGGGCGAGCTCGGCGATGTCGGGGTTCTTCTTCTGCGGCATGATCGAGGACCCGGTCGAGTAGCCGTCGTCGAGCGTGACGAAGGCGAACTCCCGCGTGTTCCAGAGGATGACCTCCTCCGCGATGCGCGAGACGTCGATCCCGATCATGGCGGCGACGAAGGCGAACTCGGCGACGAGGTCGCGGCTGGCCGTCCCGTCGATCGAGTTCGGCACGCTCGACGCGAAGCCGAGATCGCGGGCGACCGCCTCGGCGTCCAGGCCGAGGGTCGAGCCGGCGAGGGCGCCCGAGCCGTAGGGCGAGACGTCCGCCCGGACGGCCCAGTCCCGCAGGCGCTCCAGATCGCGCAGCAGTGCCCAGCCGTGGGCGAGCAGATGGTGCGCGAGGAGCACGGGCTGAGCGTGCTGGAGGTGGGTGCGCCCGGGCATGATCGCCGTCGGGTGCGCCGACGCCTGCGCGGCGAGGGCGTCGATGAGCTGCACCACCAGCTCCGAGACGAGCGCCGCGTGGTCGCGGAGGTACATCCGGACGAAGGTGGCGATCTGGTCGTTGCGCGAGCGCCCCGCGCGGAGCTTGCCGCCGAGCTCGGGACCGGCTTCGAGCATCAGGCCGCGCTCGAGGGCGCCGTGCACGTCCTCGTCGGACTCGTCGGCGGCGAAGCTCCCGTCGGCGACGGCAGCCTCGAGCCGGTCGAGCGCCGCGAGCATCGCGGTGAGCTCGGCGTCGTCGAGGTAGCCCGCTCCGGCGAGCGCCCGGGCGTGGGCGCGGGAGCCGGCGAGGTCGTAGGGGGCGAGCTGCCAGTCGAAGTGGGTCGACCTCGAGAGCGCGGCGAGCTCGGGCGAGGGGCCGCCGGCGAAGCGGCCGCCCCAGAGGGCTCCGGCCTCGCCCGCGCGGGCGGAGGGACGTTCCGTCATGGTTCTCCTCGGGTTCGGCTGTCGAGTCTACTGAGCGGCGTCGGCGGTGCCGGCGCGCTCCAGGAGCCACACGAGCAGGGCCTTCTGCGCGTGCAGGCGGTTCTCCGCCTCGTCCCAGATCACGCTCTGCGGGCCGTCGATCACGTCGGCGGTCACCTCGTAGCCGCGGTCCGCGGGCAGGCAGTGCAGGAACAGCGCGTCGGGAGCGGCAGCGGCCATCGTGGCGGCGTCGACCCGGTAGGCGCCGAAGGTCGCGACGCGCGCCGCCTTCTCGTCCTCCTTGCCCATCGACACCCACGTGTCCGTGATCACGATGTCGGAGCCGGCCGCGCCCTCGTCGGGGTCGGTCGTGGTGATCGCCGATCCGCCTGTGGTCGCGGCGATGCGCTGCGCATCGGCCAGGACCGCCGCGTCCGGCGAGTACGACTCCGGGGAGACGATGCGGACGTGCATGCCGGCCGTGGCCCCCGCCAGGAGGTACGAGTGCGCCATGTTGCTCGCTCCGTCGCCGAAGAACGTGAGCGTGAGTCCCGCGAGGTGACCGCGGTGCTCGCGGATGGTCAGCAGGTCGGCGAGGAGCTGGCACGGGTGGAACTCGTCCGAGAGCGCGTTGACGACCGGCACGCGCGTGCTGCGCGCCATCTCCTCCAGGCCCGACTGCGCGTAGGTGCGCCACACGATGGCGGCGACCTGGCGCTCCAGGACCCGCGCCGTGTCGGAGGCGGTCTCCTTGCCGCCGAGCTGGCTGCTCGCGGTCGAGATGATCAGGGGGCTTCCGCCGAGATCGGCGATGCCGACCGCGAAGGAGACGCGGGTGCGCGTGGAGGACTTGTCGAAGATCACGGCGACGGTCTGCGGCCCGGCGAGGGGCTTCCGGGAGAAGCGGTCGCGCTTGAGCTCGAGGGCGAGGTCGAGGATCTCGGCCTGCTCGGCGGGAGTGATGTCGTCGTCGCGGAGGAAGTGGCGGGTCACGGTGCTGGTCGCTTTCGGTGGAGGTACGGGGTCAGAGGGTCTGCAGTGCGCGGCCGAAGCGCTCGGCGAACTCGGCGACGTCGGCGGCGGTCACCACGAGCGGAGGCGCGAGCCGGATGCTCGAGTCGTTCGCCGCGTTCACGATCAGGCCGGCGTCGAGGCAGGCGGCGGCGAGCTCGGCGGCGACCGGCCGGGTCAGGGCGATGCCCAGGAGGAGGCCCGCGCCGCGAACCCCTCCGATCAGGGGCGAGTCGAGAGCGGTCAGCGCGTCGACGATCTGCGCCCCGCGCTCCCGCGCGTTGCCGAGAAGGTCGGCGCGCTCGATCTCGGCGAGCACGGCTCCGGCCACGGCGGTCGCGAGCGGATTGCCGCCGAAGGTGCTGCCGTGGTGGCCCTTCTGCAGGAGGTCGGACGCCTCGCCGAAGGTCACCAGCGCTCCGACGGGGAAGCCTCCGCCGAGCCCCTTGGCCAGGGTGACGGCGTCGGGCAGGATCCCCGCCTCCTGGTACGCGAACCAGCGTCCGGTCCGCCCGACCCCGGTCTGGATCTCGTCGACGATGAGCAGCGCGCTGTGCTCGCGGGTGAGCTCACGCGCGCGCTCGAGGTAGCCGGCCGGCAGCGGGATGACGCCCGCCTCCCCCTGGATGGGCTCGACGATCAGCGCGGCGACGGACTCGTCGAGAGCCGCCTCGAGGGCCTCGATGCTCGCCTCGAGGTGCTCGACCCCTCCCGGCATCGGCTCGAACGGCGCGCGCATGGCCGCTTTGCCGGTCAGCGCGAGCGCGCCCATCGTCCGCCCATGGAACGCGTTCTGCAGCGCCAGGACGCGGTGCCGGCCGCCGGCCGCATTCAGCCGCGCCAGCTTGAAGGCCGCCTCGTTGGCCTCGGTGCCCGAGTTGGCGAAGTAGACGCGGCCCGTCTCCCCGGCCCCGGTCAGGCGGCGCAGGGTCTCGGCGAGCTCGATCTGCGGGGCGGTCGCGAAGTAGTTGGAGACGTGGGCGAGCGCACCGGCCTGGCGCGTCACGGCCTCGACGAACACGGGATGCGCATGGCCGAGCGAGTTGACGGCGATGCCGCCGAGGAAGTCGAGGTACTCCCGCCCGTCGACGTCCCAGACCCGGCAGCCCTCGCCGCGCTCGAGCACGGCGAGCGGCGGCGCGAAGGTCTGCATCATCGCGGCGGAGTAGCGGTCGCGCGCCGAGCCGGTGCGGGACGCGGTCGTGGGGATGGACATGGTGGCCTTTCGATCGGAGCGGTCCGGCCGCGAGGGCCGACGGTGCGCGCGTCCCGGACGGGACGGACGCTCGGAGCCGGGGCCGCTGAGGATCAGCGGCCCGACATTCGCTCCCGGTCGCGGGGGTCGAGCGAGGCGACGACCTCGGTGCCGATGCCCTCCGAGGTGAACACCTCGAGCAGGATCGAGTGCGGGATGCGGCCGTCGATGATGGCGGCCTTGGGCACTCCCCCGCGCACGGCGTCGAGGCAGGCGGTCATCTTGGGGATCATGCCCGATTCGAGCGAGGGCAGCAGAGCCGCGAGGTCGTCCGAGCGGATGTGCGAGACGAGCGACTCGCGGTCGGGCCAGTCGGAGTAGAGGCCGGCCACATCGGTGAGGACGACGAGCTTCTCGGCGCCGAGCGCGACGGCCAGCGCGGCGGCGGCGGCGTCGGCGTTGACGTTCAGCGACTGCGTGGGGTCGTCCGAGTCGGGGGCGATCGAGGACACGACCGGGATCCGGCCGGCCTCGAGCTGAGCGAGGACGGCGGCGGGATCCACGGCGATCACGTCTCCGACGAGTCCGAGGTCGTGCTCCTCGCCGTCGATCACGACACCGCGGCGGCGGCCGACGAAGAGGCCCGCGTCCTCACCGGAGATGCCGGCGGCGAGGGGGCCGTGCTCGTTGATCCGGCGGACGATGTCGCGGCTGATGCTGCCGGTGAGCACCATCCGCACCACCTCCATCGCCTCGGGGCTCGTGACCCGGTAGCCGCCCCGGAACTCGCTCTCGATCCCGAGCCGGTCGAGCATCCGCGAGATCTGGGGCCCACCGCCGTGGACGACCACGGGGCGGATCCCGGCGTAGCGCAGGTAGACCATGTCCTGGGCGAAGGAGCGCCGCAGCTCCTCCGACACCATCGCGTTGCCGCCGAACTTGATCACCATCGTGCGCCCGTGGAAGCTCTGCAGCCAGGGCAGCGACTCGATGAGCGTCGCGGCCTTCCCGGGTGCGGCGTCGCGCTCGGCGCGGCTCTCGGCCGAGAGGGTGGTGTCGTCGCTCATGGCCGCCTCAGCTCGAGTACGCGGAGTTCTCGTGCACGTAGTCGTGCGTGAGGTCGTTGGTCCAGATCGTGGCCGTCGCGTCGCCGGCGTGCAGGTCGATGTCGACGGCGACCTGCCGAGGGGCGAGGTCGACGAGGTCGCGGCTCTCGTGCGGCTCGCCCGCGAGGCAGACCTGCACCCCGTTCATCGCGACGTCGATGCCGTACGGGTCGAACTGCGCATCGGTCGTGCCCACGGCGGCGAGGACGCGGCCCCAGTTGGGGTCCTTGCCGAAGATCGCGGCCTTGAACAGGTTGCTGCGGGAGACGGCGCGGGCGACGACCACGGCCTCGTCCTCGGTCGCGGCGTTCAGCACGCGGATCGCGACGTCGTGGGCGGCGCCCTCCGCGTCGGCCTGCAGCTGCAGGGTGAGGTCGCGGCAGACCGCGGTCAGGGCCTCGGTGAACTCGTCGGCGTCGGCCTCGACGCCGCTGGCGCCGCTCGCGAGCAGTGCGACGGTGTCGTTCGTCGACATGCAGCCGTCCGAGTCGAGGCGGTCGAAGGTGACGCGGGTCGCGGCACGCAGGGCGGTGTCGAGAGCGGCGGACTCGAGGGCCGCGTCGGTCGTGATCACGACCAGCATCGTCGCCAGACCCGGCGCGAGCATCCCGGCGCCCTTGGCCATGCCGCCGATGCTCCAGCCCTGCTCGGAGCGGATAACCGCCTGCTTCGGGACCGTGTCGGTGGTCATGATCGCGCGGGCGGCCGCCTCGCCCGCCTCGGGTCCCCCGGCGAGCTCGGCGGAGGCGCCGGTCACGCCGGGGGCGAGCTTCGCGAGGTCGAGCTGGTCGCCGATCAGCCCGGTGGAGCACACCAGCACGTCGCCGGCGGACACCTCGAGGCTCTCGCCCACGAGCTCCGCGGTGCGGTGGGTGACCTGGAAGCCCTGAGCACCCGTGTAGCAGTTGGCGCCGCCGGAGTTGAGGACGATCGCCGAGACGACGCCGTCGCGCATCACCTGCTCGCTCCAGAGGACGGGGTTCGCCTTGCAGCGGTTGCTCGTGAAGACCGCGGCGGCGCTCTGCAGCGGGCCGAGGTTCTGCACGAGCGCGACGTCGCGCGCTCCGGTCGACTTCAGCCCGGCGACGACTCCCGCCGCCCGGAACCCTGCTGCTGCGGTGACGCTCACGGCGCGACTCCGTTCACGCTCAGGCCGAGGGACTCCGGGAGTCCCAGGGCGATGTTGGTGGACTGGACGGCTGCGCCCGCGGTGCCCTTGACGAGGTTGTCGATGGCCGAGACGACCACGACGCGGCGGGCCCGCTCGTCCACGGCGAGTCCGATCAGAGCGGTGTTCGCCCCTACCACGTCGGCCGTCCGGGGGAAGGAGCCCTCCGGGAGCAGCTGGACGAAGGTCTCGTCGCCGTAGGCGGTCTCCCACGCCGCGCGCACGTCCTGCGCCGAGACGCCGGGAGCGAGGCGCGCGGTCGAGGTCGCCAGGATGCCCCGGGACATCGGCACGAGGACCGGCGTGAACGAGATCGAGACGGGTCCGGCTCCGGCGAGCAGGAGGTTCTGCCGGATCTCGGGATTGTGACGGTGCGCTCCGCCGAGGCCGTAGGCGTGCGCGGAGCCGAGGAGCTCGCTGGCGAGGAGGTCGGTCCGCAGGCTCTTGCCCGCACCCGAGGGGCCGACGGCGAGGACCGCGACGAGGTCCGACGACTCGATCACTCCGGCGTGCAGACCGGGGGCCAGGCCGAGCGTGATCGCCGTGACGTTGCAGCCGGGGACGGCGATGCGCCGCACTCCGGCGAGCGCCTCGCGCTGCTTGCGTCCGCCGCCGCCGATCAGCAGCTCCGGGAGCCCGTAGGGCCAGGCCCCGGCGAAGTCGCCCCCGTAGAAGTCGGCCCAGTCCTGCGGGTCGGTCAGGCGGTGGTCGGCGCCGCAGTCGACGACGAGGACGTCCTCGGGGAGGGTCGCGGTGATCTCGCCCGACTTCCCGTGCGGGAGGGCGAGGAAGACGACGTCGTGCCCGGCGAGGTTCCCGGTCGTCGTGTCGACGAGGACGAGGTCGCGGAGCGAGCGGAGGTGCGGGTGCACGGCGATGAGGGGCTGACCCGCGCTGGCGTGCGCCGTCACCGTGCGCACCTCGAACTCGGGGTGGTCGGCGAGCAGTCGCAGCAGCTCGCCGCCCGCGTAGCCGCTCGCACCGGCCACCGCCACGGAGAAAGTCATGCCCGAGAGCCTAGCCGGTGCGGGTGCGGGGCCCCGCCCGGCCGAGCCGGACGGGACCCCCGGCCTCACTCGCGGAGTCGGACGCCGAAGCGCTCCGCCGCCACGGCCACGCCGTTCTCCTTCGCGGCCGTCGCCTCGGCCGCGGTGAGCGTGCGGTCCGGCGCGCGGAAGCGCAGCGCGAACGTCAGCGACTTCGTCCCCTCGGCGAGCCCGGTGCCGCGGTAGTCGTCGACCAGGCGGATCGCCTCGAGCAGCTCGCCCGCCCCCTCGGCGACGGCGGCGCGCACGTCGGCTGCCGCGATGCCGACCGGCACGACGAGCGAGAGGTCCTGGGTCGCGGCGGGCAGCGCGCCCACCGGACGGGCCACGACGACCCTCCCGGCCCGCGCGAGCAGCGGCTCGAGGTCGAGCTCGACCACGGCGACGCGGCGCGGGAGGTCGAGCTCCTCGGCGAGCGCCGGGAGCAGCTCCCCCGCGTGCCCGATGACCGCGCCGTCGAGCACGACCTCGGCGGTGCGGCCCGGGTGCAGCGCGGCGTGGGCCCCCTGGCGCAGCACGAGCTCGGTGCCGGTCGCTGCGGCGACCTCGCGGACCACGTCGAGGGCGTCGCGCCAGTCGACGTCACGCCCGGCGACACCGGGCTGGCGCACGACGGCGGCACCCGTGAGCAGCGCCGCGAGGTGCCGCGGCTGCGGCGGAATGCCCGCGTTCAGCTCGGCCTCGACCTCCGCGGACGGACGCGTCCCGCCCGCAGGGAGCGCCCCGGAGCCGAACGGGCCGCCGACGGCCGGGAGGAAGACGGAGCCGAGCTCGTAGACCGCGAGATCCGTCAGGCCGCGCGAGCGGTTGCGGGCCGCGACCTGCACGAGACCCGGCAGCAGCGAGATCCGCAGCTGGCCCGCGGTCGCGTCGAGCGGGTTCGCGAGCGTGATCTGCTCCTGCGGCTCCCCGTCGACCGAGCCGAGCCGGTCGTTGATCGAGCGCGAGAGGAACGGGTACGAGAGCACCTCGGTCAGACCCGCGGCGGCGAGCGCCTGGGCGAGGGTGCGGCGCAGCCTCTGGCCCGGGGTCAGACCGCGGCCGGGAGGCGCGACGGGCAGGATCGCCGGGATGCGGTCGTACCCGGTGATGCGGGCGACCTCCTCCGCGAGCGAGGCGCGGTCGACGAGGTCCGGGCGCCAGCTCGGCGGAGTCACCAGCAGGCCCGCTCCGCCGGCCTCGACGGAAGCGCCGATCTCGACGAGCGCGCCGCGGATCTCCTCCGGGGTGTACTCCACCCCGATGAGGCCTGCGACGTAGCCGTCCGGCAGCTCGACCGGCTCCGCCGTGCGCGGGTCGGCCAGGACCGAGCCGAGCTCGTCCGCCGTGCCGCCGGCGAGCTCCACCAGCAGCTGCACCGCGCGGGCCGCGGCGACCGAGGCCACCTCGGGGTCGACGCCGCGCTCGAAGCGCCGCGACGCCTCGCTCGGCAGCTTGTGCCGGCGAGCCGTCCGGGCGATCGAGACCGGGTCGAAGTTCGCCGCCTCGAGCAGGACGTCGGACGTGGCGTCCGAGATCTCGGTGCGCGCGCCCCCCATCACTCCGGCGAGGCCGATCGCCCCGCCGTCGTCGGCGATGACGAGGTCCTCCGCGTGCAGGTGCCGGGTCTGGCCGTCGAGCGTCTCGAGGGTTTCCCCCGGTGCGGCGCGGCGCACCACGAGGCCGCCCTGCAGGGTCGCCAGGTCGTAGCCGTGCAGCGGCTGGCCGAGCTCGAACATCACGTAGTTGGTGATGTCCACGACGAGCGAGATCGAGCGGACGCCGGCCAGGCGCAGTCGCGCGAGCATCCACGGCGGCGTCGGTCGCGAGACGTCGACGCCCCGGACGACGCGCGTGACGAACACGGAGGCGCCGACACGGCCGCGGATCGGCGCCTCGTCGGCCACGGACACGGGGAAGACGGGCGCCGTCTCCGTGCGCTCGTGCGGAGGGAGCGCCCGAGCGGGGTCGCGGAAGGCGGCTCCGGTGGCGTGGGCGTACTCGCGGGCGATGCCGCGGATCGAGAAGGCGTAGCCGCGGTCGGGCGTCACGTTGACCTCGACCGCGGCGTCGTCGAGACCGAGGAGCGCGACGGCGTCCGTGCCCGGCTCCGGGTCGAGCCCGAGTGAGGCGAGGCGGAGGATGCCGTCGTGGTCGTCCCCGAGGCCGAGCTCGCGGCTCGAGGCGATCATCCCGTCGGACACGTGCCCGTAGGTCTTCCGCGCGGAGATCGGGAACGGCCCGGGCAGGACCGCGCCCGGCAGTGACACGACGACCTTGTCGCCGGCCGCGAAGTTGTGGGCTCCGCAGACGATGCCGCGGACGTCCTCTCCGCCGTCGGCGGCACGCCCGCCCTCCGGGGCCACGCGGACGTGGCACCAGTTGATGGTCTTGCCGTTCTTCTGCGGCTCCGGAGCGAGGTCGAGCACCTCACCGACGACGACGGGGCCGGTCACCTCGAAGCGGTGGACGTCCTCCTCCTCCAGGCCGACCGACACCAGGGACGCGTGCACGGACTCCGTCGTGACGTCCTGCTCGAGGTCCACGTACTCCCCCAGCCAGCTCAGCGGGATGCGCATCAGATCACCATCCCGTACTGCTCGCTGAAGCGGACGTCGCCCTCGACCATGTCGCGCATGTCCTTCACGTCGTTGCGGAACATCAGGGTCCGCTCGATCCCCATGCCGAAGGCGAACCCGGAGTACTCCTCGGGGTCGATCCCGGCCGCGCGCAGCACGTTCGGATTGACCATGCCGCAGCCGCCCCACTCGATCCAGCGGGCACCACCGACGAAGGTCGGGTGCCAGACGTCCAGCTCGGCGCTGGGCTCGGTGAAGGGGAAGTAGTTCGGCCGCAGGCGGATGCGCGCGTCGTCGCCGAAGAGGATCCGCGCGACGTGCTCGAGGGTGCCGCGCAGGTGCGCCATGGTCAGGCCGCGGTCGACGGCGAGGCCCTCGAACTGCGTGAACACGGGCGTGTGCGTCGCGTCGAGCTCGTCGGTGCGGTACACCCGGCCCGGAGCGATCACGTACAGCGGCAGCGGGCGCTCGAGCATCGAGCGGATCTGCACCGGCGAGGTGTGCGTGCGCAGCACCAGGTGCGAGTCGACGGGGTCGACGAAGAAGGTGTCCTGCATGGCGCGGGCCGGGTGGTCCTCGTCGAAGTTCAGGGCGTCGAAGTTGAACCACTCGTTCTCGAGCTCCGGCCCCTCCGCGATCTCCCAGCCCATCCCGACGAACACGTCGGCGATCGACTCCTGGAGGAGCGAGAGGGGGTGGCGGGCGCCGCGGCGCACGAAGCTGGCGCCGGCGGTGACGTCCACGCGCTCGGCCTCGAGCGCGGCCGCGTCCTCCGCCTCGACGAGCTCGGCCTCGCGGGCGGCGTAGGCGTCGCCCACCTGCTTGCGGGCACCGCCGACGAGCTTGCCGGACGCCGCCTTGTGCTCGGGCGGGACGGAGCGCATCTGCGCGTTGAGGCGGGCGAGGGCGGACCCCTCGCCGAGGTGGGCGGCTCGGGCGGACTTCAGAGCGGTGGAGTCGCCCGCCGCGCCGATGGCGGCGAGGGCGTCGGCGACCGCCGCGGAGACGGCCTCGTCGGTGATCGGGTTGCTGTCTGACACGATCCCCCAGTGTAGGCGAGGGCCTCCGCCCCCTCCCGCCGCCCGCGCGCGGTGCTCGTCGCGCTCGCCCGCGGCCGGCCCCCGTCTGCGCCGACGGCTCTCGAAGCCCCGCCACCGGCGCTGCTCGACCAGCAGGGGCGGGTTCTCGCTACGCCGGGGTCGGAGGCCGCTCCACCGGCAGGAGGCGGGGCACCGCCGGACGGGAAGACGCCCGGACCGATCGCGGCTCCCCGATCGCCACCGCCTCCGCGTCGACGACGCCGGAGCGGAGCACCACCGCTCGATGCGCTGAGCGATCGCCGGACCCTCGAGGCGAACGGAGGAATCGCGTGCGAGCGATTCCTCCTAGCCGGACGCAGGACGCTCTGCGGAACCCGACCCCGTCAGGAAGCCGACCGCGGTGAGGATCGCCCTCGGGCGATCCTCACAGTTCAGTCCTGCACAGCGATCAGCTGCGTGTCCGTCTGCGCGCGGGCTGCGGGGTGGCCGCCGATGGTGCGGCCGCCGCGTCCGCCGCTCTTCGTGCGGATCTCGATCCACTTCGCCAGCCCCGAGAGGAGGAGGCAGATGCCGATGTAGATCGCTCCGATGACGATCGCCGCCGGGATGATCGGGCTGTCGAGGCTCGACTGGTTGCCCAGGTAGCGCGCGTAGTACAGCAGCTCGTTGTAGGTGATGATCGAGCCGAGCGCCGTGTCCTTGAGGGCGACGACGAGCTGGGCGATGATCACGGGCAGCATCGAGCGGATCGCCTGGGGGAACAGGATGAGCCGCATCACGCCGGACTTGCGCAGGCCGATCGCGTAGCCCGCCTCTTTCTGTCCTCGCGGGAGGGCCTCGATGCCGGCGCGGAAGATCTCGGAGAAGACGGAGCCGTTGTAGAGGGTCAGGGCGATGACGACGGCGAGGTAGGGGCTGAGCTTGAGGCCCGCGAACGGCAGGCCGTAGTACATCAGCATCATCAGGATCAGGACGGGGATCGCCCGGAACAGCTCGATGAAGAGCGTGACGGGGACGTTGATCCAGCGCCGGTCCGAGAGCCGGCCGATCGCCAGGAGGAGGCCGAGGACGAGGCTGGCGACGCCCGCCGTGGCGAAGGCCGCGAGCGTGCGGCCGAGGGCGCCGCCGATGCTCTGCCAGACCAGCGGGTAGCCGAACGCCCGCCACTTGGAGGCGTCGAACTGGCCGGACTCCGCGAAGCGCCAGACCACGAAGCCGAGGAACGCCGCGATCAGCAGGACGACGACGACGCCGATGACGCGGTTGCGCACGACGGCCCGCGGGCCGGGGTTGTCGAAGAGGACGGAGCTCATCGGGCGACCCTCC
This sequence comes from Rathayibacter sp. AY1D5, assembly GCF_002932515.1. Lineage (NCBI taxonomy): Bacteria > Bacillati > Actinomycetota > Actinomycetes > Micrococcales > Microbacteriaceae > Rathayibacter > Rathayibacter sp. AY1D5. The sequence goes on along the minus strand of NZ_PSVU01000006.1, from coordinate 78,199 downwards.
ACTTCTTCTCGAGCTGACGTTGGACGAGCGAGAGCAGGGTGACCAGGACCACGAAGACCAGGGCCACCCAGAGGACGACGATGAGGCTGTTCTCGCCGCGCTCGTTGAGCACGCGGACGATGGTGCCCGCCTCCGCGACCGAGAAGCCGGCGGCGACGGTGGTGTTCTTCAGCAGCGCGATCAGGACGCTCATGAGCGGCGGGATCACGGAGCGGAAGGCCTGGGGCAGGACGACCTGCGTCATCGTGAGGCCGAAGTCGAGGCCGATCGCACGGGCCGCCTCGGCCTGGCCGATCGGCACGGTGTTGATGCCCGACCGCAGCACCTCCGCGACGTAGGTCGCGGTGTAGAGGCTGAGGGCGCAGATCGCGAGGTTCGTGTAGTCCACCTGCGGCAGGTCGAGCTTGGGGTAGCCGAAGGCGAAGAAGAACATCACCAGCGTGAGCGGGGTGTTCCGGATGGTGTTCACGTACACCGTGCCGACCGCGCGGGCGATCGGGACGGGCGAGACGCGCATCGCGCCGACCACCGTGCCGATCAGCAGGGCGAACACGAGCGAGACGCTGAAGAGGATCAGGGTGTTGCCGAAGGCCGGGACGTAGACGTCGAGGTTGTTCAACAGGACATCCATGCGGCTGGCCCTTCTGTCGGAGCGGTGGCGGTGGTCGAGGAGAGGGGACCCCCGGGCGGCGGTCGGGCCGCCCGGGGCGCCTCCTAGTAGTCGTTCACCGCCGGCTGGGTGACGGTCGTGCCGGACTGGCCGAGCGTCTCGTCGTAGATGGCGCTCCAGGTCTCGCCGCCGTCGGTCAGCATGCCGTTGACGAAGTGGCGCAGGGCGTCGTCGTCCTTCGGCAGGCCGATGCCGTAGAGCTCGGTGCTGAAGGGCTCTCCGACGACCTTGAGCTCGTCGGGCTTCTGAGCGGCGTAGCCGATCAGGATCGCGCCGTCGGTGGTGACGGCGTCGACGGTGCCGTCGGAGAGGGCGTCCACGCACTGCGAGTACGTGTCGAACTCCTCGGTCTTCACCTCGGGGTAGTTGGTGCGGATGTTCTGGATCGGGGTGGAGCCGGTGGCCGAGCACACGGTGGTGTCGGCGGTGAGGTCGTCCGGTCCGGTGATCGTGTCGTTGTCGGCCGCGACGAGCAGCTGCTGGCCGGTCTCGAAGTAGGGTCCGGCGAAGCCGACCTGCTCCTTGCGCTTGTCGGTGATCGAGTAGGTGCCGACGTAGTAGTCGATGTCGCCGTTCACGATCGACGCCTCGCGGTTGGCCGACGGGATCGCCTTGAACTCGATGGCGTCGGCCGCGAAGCCGAGCGAGGCCGCGGTCCACTTCGCGATCTCGATGTCGAAGCCGGAGCGCTCGCCGGTCGCCGCGTCGAGGTAGCCCAGCCCGGGCTGGTCCTCCTTGACGCCGATGACGACCTTGCCGTCCGCGGTCATCGCGTCGAAGGTCGGGCTGCCCTCGAGAGTGACGTCGGAGGCGACCTCGTACGCGGAGGTCCCTCCCTCGGAGCCTCCACCGGCGCCGCCGCCGGCGGTTCCGGAGTCGCCGGAGCAGCCGGCGAGGGCGAGGGTCGCTGCCGCGAGTCCCGCGGTCATGAACATGAGCCTGGTGCGCATGATCGTCCTTCCTGGGGTTCGGCCCGCCGAAGCGGGCGATGTCGGGTCGGCTCCCGGGTCACGGGTCCGACCTGCCTGGTGGCTGCTGATCGGCCTTCTAGTGCGTGATGAGCTTGGAGAGGAAGTCCTTGGCCCGGTCGGTGCGGGGCGCGGTGAAGAACGACTCCGGGTCGGTGTCCTCGAGGATCTCGCCGTCGGCCATGAACACGACGCGATCGGCGGCCTTCCGGGCGAAGCCCATCTCGTGGGTGACGACGATCATCGTCATCCCGTCCTTGGCGAGCCCGACCATCACGTCCAGGACCTCGTTGATCATCTCGGGGTCGAGCGCCGAGGTCGGCTCGTCGAACAGCATCACCTTGGGCTTCATCGCCAGCGCCCGCGCGATCGCGACGCGCTGCTGCTGCCCGCCGGAGAGCTGGGCCGGGGTCTTGGCGGCCTGGTGGCCGACGCCGACCCGGTCGAGCAGTGCCGTGGCCTGGGCCTCCGCGTCCTTGCGGGAGAGCCCGCGGACCTTGATCGGGCCGAGGGTGACGTTCTCGAGGATCGTCTTGTGCGCGAAGAGGTTGAACGACTGGAAGACCATCCCGACGTCGGCGCGGAGCGCGGCGAGGCCCTTGCCCTCCTCCGGGAGCTTCTGACCGTCGATGGTGATGGTGCCGCCCGAGATCGTCTCGAGCCGGTTGACCGTGCGGCAGAGCGTCGACTTGCCGGATCCGGAGGGACCGAGGACCACGACGACCTCGCCCCGGTGCACCGTCAGATCGATGTCCTTCAGAGCCTGGAAGTCGCCGTAGTGCTTCTGCACCCCGGAGAGGACGACGAGGGGTTCACCGGCGGGAGCGGCGGCGCGCTCGTCTTGCGGGGCTGTGACCATGCCGTCAGAGAAGCACACGGGGATGGGCCGGTCAAATCATGAGGGAATTCTTAACCGAAGGGTAACAACGCACCCTGTTCTCCAGGTTCGCGGCACCCTCGGCCCGGTTCCTCTCAGGAACGCAGCGCGAAGGCGCTCTCGTACAGGCAGACGGAGGCCGCGGTCGCGAGGTTGAGCGACTCCGCCGCCCCGTAGATGGGCACCGCGACCACGCCGTCGACGAGGGCGAGCGACTCGTCCTCGAGGCCGCGCGCCTCGTTGCCGAAGACCCAGACGGTCGGCTGGGCGAGGTCCCCGCGTGCGCGGACGTCGAGCAGGTCCTCCCCCTTCACGTCGGCCGCGACGGAGCGCAGTCCCACGCCGCGGAGCCGGCCCAGCACATCGGCGAGGTCGGCGCCGACCGCGACCGGGAGGTGGAAGAGCGAGCCGGTCGTGGAGCGCACGACCTTGGGATTGTAGAGGTCGACCGAGCGGCCGGACAGCACGACCGCGTCGGCGCCGGCGGCGTCGGCGGCACGGATGATCGTGCCGAGGTTGCCCGGATCGCGGACCTCCTCGAGCACCGCCACGAGGCGCGGCTCGGAGGCGACGACGTCCTTGAGCGACGTGGGGAACTGACGGCAGACCGCGACGAAGCCCTGCGGAGTGACGGTGTCGGCCATCGCGTCGAGGACGTCCTCGGTCACGTACTCGATCTCCACCTCCGCCTCGGCGGCGGCGGCGACGATCTCGGGGTGGCGCTCCAGAGCGGTCGGAGTCGCGAACGACTCGACGATCAGCTCCGGGCGGTACTGCAGCGCCTCGGAGAGTGCCTGCGGGCCCTCGAGGAGGAAGAGCCCCGTCTCGAGCCGGGCCGGGCGGCGGGTGAGCTTCGCCACGGAGCGGACACGGGGAGAGCGGGGGTTGTCGAGCATGCGGCGAGCCTATCGGCGCGGTGATCGCCGCCCCCGCAGACACGGCGCGGGAGGGCCTGCGGACGACGGAGGGGGCCGCGACCTCTCGGTCGCGACCCCCTCCGGGAATCCGTGCTGACTACGCTGCGGCCTTGGGCGCCGAGGTGTCGGCGGGCAGCGCGCTCTTCGCGGTCGCGACGAGCGAGGCGAACGTGGCCGGCTCGGTGATCGCGAGGTCCGCGAGGATGCGGCGGTCGACCTGGACGCCGGCCAGGGCGAGGCCCTGGATGAAGCGGTTGTAGGTCAGGCCGTTCGCGCGGGACGCGGCGTTGATGCGCTGGATCCAGAGACGACGGAACTCGCCCTTCTTGGCGCGGCGGTCGCGGTACGAGTAGACGAGGGAGTGGGTGACCTGCTCCTTCGCCTTGCGGTAGAGGCGCGACCGCTGGCCGCGGTAGCCCGAGGCGCGCTCGAGGATGACGCGACGCTTCTTATGGGCGTTGACGGCCCTCTTCACTCTTGCCATTGCTGTTTCTTCCTATCGATCCGTGTCGGCTGAGTAGCGACCACGCGGCGCAGCGGGCTGCGCCGGCGGTGGGCTACAGACCGAGAAGCTTCTTGGCGACCTTGGCGTCCTGCGGGGCGAGGACCTGGTCCTGGTTGAGGCGGCGCGTGCGAACGCTGGACTTGGACTCCAGGTTGTGACGCATGCCGGCCTGCTGCTTCATGACCTTGCCGGAGCCGGTCACCTTGAAGCGCTTCTTGGCACCCGAGTGGGTCTTCATCTTGGGCATGTTCTCTCCTTGTGAACGTCACTCCGCGCTCGGCGGGGCGAAACCGGTGCCCCGCGAGCGGGGCGTCCACCGGCCCCGAGGCCGGGGCGGCGAAGTACTAGACGGACTCGGCCTCGGCCGTGTCCTCGGGGGTGTTGGCCTCGCGACGAGCGGCGCGGACCGCATTGGCCTCGGCCTTCGCCTCGGACTTGTTCTTCAGCGGGCCGATGACCATCACCATGTTGCGACCGTCGATGGTCGGGGTGGACTCGACCTGGCCGAACTCGGCGACGTCCTCCGCGAAGCGCTGGAGCAGGCGGACGCCCATCTCGGGGCGCGACTGCTCGCGACCGCGGAAGAGGATCATCGCCTTGACCTTGTCGCCGGCCTTCAGGAAGCCCTCGGCGCGCTTGCGCTTGGTCTCGTAGTCGTGCTTGTCGATCTTCAGGCGGAAACGGACCTCCTTGAGGATCGTGTTCGCCTGGTTGCGACGGGCTTCCTTGAGCTTCTGAGCCTGCTCGTACTTGAACTTCCCGTAGTCCATGATCTTGGCCACGGGCGGCTTGGAGTTGGGGGCGACCTCGACCAGGTCCAGGTCTGCGTCCTGCGCGAGTCGCAGGGCGACCTCGATCTTGACGACGCCGACCTGTTCTCCTGCGGGACCCACGAGGCGGACCTCGGGGACGCGGATACGGTCGTTGGTACGGGGATCGCTGATTGCGTTTCTCCTCTGATCTCGGTGAGTGCAGCTGCGCTGCCGGAGTCTTCTCCAGCGCACCCGAGAGAGGTGATCGTCCCGTCCACGTCGTGCCTGCAGCACGGCGCTCGCACCCTGTGACGCGGTTCCCGAGGCGGACCTCGAGAGCCGCAGCCCTGCCTCCGGTGGTCTGACGACCCTCGGGGGCGGAGTGCTTCTGACCCGGTAACCTTGTGAAGCGGTCAAGCGCGGGTGGGAGAATCTCCACTTTCGAACCGAGGACATGCCTCGGAGCCCGGACAACCATAGCAGACCGGCGGCCCGCCCGACAGAGCGGATCCGGCCGCCCCTCGATCCTCTGCTGCGGCAGCCGCGCCCCTCCACCACGGACGACGAACGAAGGACCCATGGCCCAGTACGACGACGACTACACGCGACGATTCGGCGAGGACGGCGGAGCCTCCGACGTGGAGGCCGCGCGCGACATCGCGGAGGTCCCGGCGGTGGAGATCATCACCACCGCCGCCGTGCACCTGATGAGCGCGGCCGCCGTCAAGTGCGGGCTCGCCGACGAGCCCGGAGCGCAGGTCGACCTCGACGAGGCGCGCAAGCTCATCAACGCGCTCGCGGGCCTGGTCACGGCCGGGGCGCCCGACATCAGCGACATGCACGCCCGGAGCCTGCGCGACGGCCTCCGCACCCTCCAGCTCGCGTTCCGTGAGGCGTCCCCGATCGCCGACCCGATCGGCAAGGGCCCGGGCGAGAAGTGGACCGGCCCGGTCACCTGATCGGGAGTCAGCGGGCGGCGGCGAGCTGCAGCGTCATCGAGTCGACGCGCTGCGCGACGGTCTCGTCCGCCGCCCACCGCTCCCCCAGGCGCGCGACGAGGGCGCCGAGCGCGTCCTGATCGAGCCCCGGGCGCAGGCTCAGGACCACCACGAGCTCGGGCCCCGCCAGGCGCTGCTCCGGATCTCCCGCGCGCACCTCGAGCGAGACGACCGCCCGCTCCCCCTCCGCAGCCGCGCGCAGAGCCCGGAGCACCTCCGCATCGGCGGGGGCCGGCCGCCAGTCGCCGCCCTCCGCGATCGCCCAGAGCGCCGGGCGCCGGACCGCGAACGCCCGCTCGGACGCGGGGTCGAGGACCATCACCTCGGTGCCCTCCGCGACGGCCGCCAGGGCCGCGCGGCGCCCGTCGACAGGGACGGGACGGGCGGCCGGGTCCCACCGGCGCATGCTCTCGACGCCGCTGAAGACGGGGAGCACCGTGCGGCCGTCGGGTCCGGCGACCGTGACGATCGCGAGCTCCTGCGTCTTGTCCGCCCGGAGTCCCCCGACCCCCTCGGCCTCCTCGCCGAGGCGGGCGACCAGAGGGATGAGCAGGCGGGACGTGCGGAGCGCGTCGACCACGGCCTCCGGGCCGCGAATGCCGCGGGTGAAGGACTCGAGCGCGGCGACCAGCGCCTCCGGGGCGCTCCCGTCGTCCTCCGGTGCTGCGCTCGGCTCGAAGTGCCGGCCCGCCCAGGGAGTGCCGGCGGAGTCGGTCAGATGCGCCGGGAGCGGGCGGGGCTCACTCGGATGCGACATCCAGGGCCTCCGCGAGCGTGAACGCGCCCGCGTACAGCGCCTTGCCGACGATCGCGCCCTCGAGCCCCTGGGGCACGAGGTCGCGCAGAGCGGCGATGTCGTCGAGGTTCGAGATGCCGCCCGAGGCGATCACGGGGCGGTGGGTGCGGGCCATGACCTGCTCGAGGAGCTCGAGGTTCGGGCCCTTGAGCGTGCCGTCCTTCGTGACGTCGGTGACGACGTAGCGGGTGCAGCCGGCCTCCTCCAGGCGGTCGAGGACCTGCCAGAGGTCGCCGCCCTCCTTGGTCCAGCCGCGCGCGGCGAGCGTGGTGCCCCGGACGTCGAGCCCGACGGCGATCTGGTCACCGTACTGCGCGATGACGCTCGCGGCCCACTCGGGGTTCTCGAGCGCCGCGGTGCCGAGGTTGATGCGCTTCGCGCCGGCGCTCAGCGCGGACTCGAGGCTGCGGTCGTCGCGGATCCCGCCGGAGAGCTCGACGTTCACGCCCTTCACCTGCCGGATGACCTTCTTCATGATGCCGTGGTTGTCGCCGCGGCCGAAGGCGGCGTCGAGGTCGACGAGGTGGATCCACTCCGCGCCCTGGTCGGCCCAATCGCCCGCGGCGTCGATCGGGTCGCCGTAGTTGGTCTCGGTCCCGGCCTCGCCCTGCGTGAGCCGCACGGCCCTGCCGCCCGCCACGTCGATCGCAGGCAGGAGGACCAGGCCCGGGGCCTTGGTGAACTCGCTCATCGTCATCCTCAGTCTCGGAGCCGGTGCCGGCCCCTGGAGGCGCCGACCACCGGCCGATCCTAGTTCGTGCGGAGGGTGCCCAGCCAATTGGCCAGCAGCCGGAGCCCGGCGGCCCCCGACTTCTCGGGGTGGAACTGCGTGGCCGAGAGCGGCCCGTTCTCGACCGCGGCGATGAAGGGGCCTCCGTGATCGGCCCAGGTGACCGCGGGACGCGGGAACGGGGGCATCACGTCGAGCGACCACTCGCGGGCGCCGTAGGAGTGCACGAAGTAGAAGCGCTCCTCGGCGATGCCGTCGAAGAGCACCGAGCCCTCGGGAGCGGAGACGGTGTTCCAGCCCATGTGCGGGACGACCTCGGCCGGGAGGAGGTCCACCGTCCCCGGCCACTCGCCCAGGCCCTCGCTCTCGACCCCGCGCTCGACGCCGCGCTCGAAGAGCACCTGCATCCCGACGCAGATGCCCAGGACGGGGCGCCCGCCGGCGAGGCGCTTCTCGATGATCTCGCCGCCGCGGGCGCGGGTCAGCGCCGACATCACGGCGTCGAAGGCGCCGACGCCGGGCACGAGGAGGCCGTCCGCCTCCAGCGCCCGCTGCCGGTCCCCCGTCAGCTCGACGTCGGCCCCGGCGAGCTCGAGCGCCTTGACGGCGGAGTGCACGTTCCCCGAGCCGTAGTCGTAGACCACGACGGAGGGGCGGGCCGAGCTCACAGCGCGCCCTTCGTCGACGGCACGCCGGAGACGAGCGGATCGAGGGCCTTGGCCTGACGGAAGGCGCGGGCGAACGCCTTGAACTCCGCTTCGGCGATGTGGTGCGGGTCCCTGCCGCCGAGCACCGTGACGTGCACGGTGAGGCCGGCGTTGAACGCGATCGCCTCGAAGACGTGGCGCACCATCGACCCGGTGAAGTGGCCGCCGATCAGGTGCAGCGCGAAGCCCTCCGGCTCGCCGGTGTGCACGAGGTAGGGGCGCCCCGAGATGTCGACGACCGCCTGCACGAGCGCCTCGTCGAGGGGGACGAGCGCGTCGCCGAAGCGTGAGATCCCGGCCTTGTCGCCGAGAGCCTGTCGGATGGCCGTGCCGAGTACGATGCCGATGTCCTCCGCGGTGTGGTGGATGTCGATCTCGATGTCGCCGCGGGCCCGGACGCGCAGGTCCGTGAGCGAATGCTTCGCGAACGCCGTCAGCAGGTGGTCGAAGAAGGGCACGCCGGTCTCGAGATCGGCGACGCCCGTGCCGTCGAGGTCGAGGGAGAGCTCGATGCTCGACTCGCTGGTGGCACGGCTGAGGGAGGCGGTGCGCCCGGGTGCGGCGCTCGGGGAGGTCATGCCTCCCAGTCTATTCGCGCCGCGTCGCCGCCCCCGGGCGGAGCTCACTCGCGCGAGAGCGCCACCGTGGGGTCGGCCGACGGTGCGGGGAGGGAGGCGAGCGCCTCGAGGAACGCGGTCGTCTCCTCCTCGGTGCCGGCGCTGACACGGAGGTGGTTCGGGATGCCGACGTCGCGGATGAGGACGCCGCGGGCGAGCAGGCCCTCGAACACGGCGGCCGGATCCGCGACACCGCCGAAGAGGACGAAGTTGCTGCCGGTCGCGTACGGGCGGTAGCCGAGGGCGCGCAGTCCGTCGATCATCCGGTCGCGCTGCACGATGATCTCGCCGACCATGGCGAGCATCTCGTCGGCGTGAGCGAGGGCGGCGGTCGCGGCGGCCTGGGTGAGGGCCGACAGGTGGTACGGGAGGCGGACGAGGCGGAGCGCGTCGATCACCGCGGGGTCGGCGGCGAGGTAGCCCAGGCGGACACCGGCGAAGGCGAAGGCCTTGCTCATGGTGCGGGACACGAGCAGGCGCGGTCGCCCGGGGAGGAGGCTCAGCGCGGTGGGAGCGCCCCTGCCGGCGAACTCGGCGTACGCCTCGTCGACGACGACGATGCCGTCGGTCGCGTCGTAGACCGCCTCGATCACGGCGAGGTCGAGCGGCGTCCCGGTCGGGTTGTTCGGCGCGCAGAGGAAGACGATGTCGGGCCGGGCCCGGCGCACCTGCTCCGCGGCGTGCTCGGCTCCGATCTCGAACTCCGCCTCGCGCGGAGCGGGGATCCACTCCGTTCCGCTCCCCGACGCGAGGATCGAGTACATCGAGTAGGTGGGCGCGAACCCCAGCAGCGAGCGCCCGGGACCGCCGAACGCCTGAAGGACGTGCTGGAGCACCTCGTTCGATCCGTTCGCAGCCCACACGCCGTCCGCGGTGAGCCCGTGACCGAGGTAGCCGGCGAGGGAGTCGCGCAGCTCTCGGAACTCGCGGTCGGGGTACCGGTTGACGGTGCGCAGCGCCTCCGTGACCCGCCCGACGATGTCGGCGATCACGTCGTCCGGGACCGGGTGGGTGTTCTCGTTGACGTTGAGGGCGACGGGCACGACCGCCTGGGGTGCGCCGTACGGGTGCTTGCCTCGGAGGTCGTCGCGGAGGGGCAGGTCGTCGAGAGTCGTCACCAGGGAATGGTAGCGAAGCGCCCGACGCGGACGACCGGGCAGCCCGGCTCAGCGAGCGATGTCGTACTCGGCCGGGACGGCGAGGCGCTGCCCGGGCTCGACGCCCGCGCTCGAGAGCTGGTTGAGGGAGAGGATGTCGTCGACCACGTCGCGCGGGTCCGCCTGCGGGGCGAGCTCCTCGGCGAGCGACCAGAGCGACTCGCCCGCGTGGACGGTGACGTACTGGAACTCGACTGCAGCGGCGTCGCTCGACGCGACCGCTCCACCGCCGTTGAGCCCGAAGGCGAAGGCGCCCGCCACGATCGGCAGGGCCCCCAGAGCGGCCACCACGGCGCGGCCGCGGCGCGTGAGGCGCAGACGGGTGCGGACGATGCGCGCCTCGCCGAACGCGTTCATCGGCTCGGGAGCGGACGGCAGGACCTCGACGGGCCGAGCCGCGGACGAGCGCTGGAGCGGGCGGGAGGTGAGCTGTGCGGTCATGGGATCGCTCCTTTCAACAGGGATTCGGGGAGGCCCTCGGCCGGGAGGGCCGCCCCGAACGCCTGTACCGAACATATCTTCGAACGACGGAGCGGTCAAGGGACCGCTCGGCTGATCCGCGGGCAGACACGCGCGCGACACACTCGAACGAATGTTCCGGGTCGGGAGTTCCGGCGGATACAGTTTCGAGAGCCTGGTCGTAGTACAGCAGCGACCACCGACATTCCTTGTCGGGTCGCGACCGGGCGGGCGCGCACGCGGCGTGCGCACCGGGAAGAGGGAGCATCGTGAGCGACGCGCAGAGGGCCGGGACCCCGGCCGCCAAGACGAAGGCGGCCGCGGGCCGGCGCCGGAAGAGCCTGAGCGCCAAGCAGCTCGCGATCCTCGACGCGATCCAGCGCTCGGTGTCGAGCCGCGGCTACCCGCCGAGCATGCGCGAGATCGGCGACGCGGTCGGCCTCGCCTCGCTGTCGAGCGTCACCCACCAGCTCAACCAGCTCGAGCTCAGCGGCTACCTGCGCCGTGACCCGAACCGGCCCCGCGCCCTCGAGATCCTCATCGACGTCCCCAGCTCGACGGAGGACGACGGGTCGTTCGAGTCGACCGCGACGGTCGGCGACGCGGCGATGGTCCCCCTCGTCGGCCGGATCGCGGCGGGTGTGCCGATCATGGCCGACCAGCAGATCGACGAGGTGTTCCCGCTTCCCCGGCAGCTCGTCGGCAAGGGCGAGCTCTTCATGCTCAAGGTCGTCGGCGAGTCGATGATCGACGCCGCGATCTGCGACGGCGACTGGGTCGTGGTCCGCTCGCAGCGCACCGCCGAGAACGGCGAGATCGTAGCGGCCATGCTCGACGGCGAGGCCACCGTCAAGGTGCTGCGCCAGCGCGACGGCCACACCTGGCTGCTGCCCCGCAACTCCAACTTCGAGCCGATCCTCGGCGACGAGGCCGAGGTGCTCGGGAAGATCGTGGCGGTCCTCCGCTCGGTCTGACACCGGGAACGCAGGAGGGGCCCGACCGGCGTGCAGCCGGCCGGGCCCCTCCTGCGTTCGACGGGCACCGGCGATCGGGGCGCGCGCCCCTCCGTCGCGGTCACGGGAAGGCGGAGGAGGGCCGCCGACACGAGATCGCCGAACCCTCCGGCCGCCGGAGCGGGTCGATGGTGCGGGACGCCGCACCCCCTCCCGGATGCGCCGAGCGCCCGCCTCCCGGACGGGGAGACGGGCGCTCGGGTGGTGGCGATCAGGCCTGGACGGCCGCGCGCGGAACCGCGAACTCGGTGAGCGAGCCCGCCAGGTCGGCGTGCACGAGGGCGACCACGTGGGTGCCGCCCTCGACGTACTGCGTCGACAGGATCCGGCCGCTGCGGTGCAGATGCGAGATCACGTCGCCCCGGTCGTAGGGCACGAGCAGGTCGATCTCGACGTCCGGCTCGGGCAGGATCTCGGCGATCCGCGCCTCCAGCTCGTCGATGCCCTCGCCGCTGCGCGCCGACACGAAGACCGCGTCGGGAGCGAGACCGCGCAGCACCAGCCGCGTGCCCTCGTCCACCAGATCGGCCTTGTTGAAGGCGATGATCTCGGGGATGCTGCGGGCGCCCACCTCGCCGATCACGTCGCGCACGGTGGCGATCTGCCCGGCCGGATCGGGGTGGGAGGCGTCCACGACGTGGACGATCACATCGGAGTCCGCGACCTCCTCGAGCGTCGACCGGAAGGCCTCGACGAGCTGGTGCGGAAGCGCTCGGACGAAGCCGACCGTGTCGGCGAGCGTGTAGAGGCGCCCGTCCTTCGTCTGGGCCTTGCGGACGGTGGCGTCGAGGGTCGCGAAGAGCGAGTTCTCGACGAGGACGCCCGCGTGCGTCATCCGGTTCAGCAGGCTCGACTTGCCGGCGTTCGTGTACCCCGCGATCGCCACCGAGGGGACGGCGTTGCGCTTGCGGTTCGCGCGCTTGGCCTCGCGGGCGGGCTTCATCGCCGTGATCTGCTTGCGCAGGCGCGCCATGCGGGTGTGGATGCGGCGACGATCGAGCTCGATCTTCGTCTCACCCGGACCGCGCGAGCCCATTCCGGCTCCCGCGCCCACCTGTCCGCCAGCCTGGCGGGACATGGACTCGCCCCAGCCGCGCAGTCGCGGGAGCAGGTACTCGAGCTGCGCGAGCTCGACCTGCGCCTTGCCCTCGCGGCTCTTCGCGTGCTGGCTGAAGATGTCGAGGATCACCGCGGTGCGGTCGATCACCTTGACCTTCACCACGTCCTCCAGCGCACGCCGCTGGCTCGGTGCGAGCTCGGTGTCGGCGACGACCGTGTCCGCGCCGAGGGCCGCGACGAGCCCCGCGAGCTCCTGGGCCTTGCCCTTGCCGAGGTAGGTGCTCGGATCGGGGTGCGGGCGGCGCTGGAGCAGGCCGTCGAGGACCGTCGCTCCCGCCGTCTCCGCGAGCGCGGCGAGCTCGTGCAGCGAGTTCTCCGCGTCCTCCAGCGAATTCTGCGAGTACACGCCGATGAGCACGACGTTCTCCAGGCGCAGCTGGCGGTACTCGACCTCCGTGACGTCCTCGAGCTCGGTCGAGAGGCCGGCGACGCGTCGCAGCGCCTGCCGGTCGTCGCGGTCGAACTGCTCGCCGTCGCTGTTCTCGCCCTCGTGGCCGGCGCTCTGCAGCGCCTGGGCTCCACCCGCGACGAAGCGCGAGTACCCTGCCGAACGCGACTGCGCGTTCGCCAGGACCCTCGAGACGACGTCCACGGCCTCGGTCGTGTCGGTCTCGTTCAGGTCTTCCGTCATCCGGATAACACTAACTCCTCAGGTCTTGATAGGTTCACTTCTCATGGCCGCCGAGCACTACTTCTCGAGTACTCCCGACGGCGACCTCCGGCCCCGCAGGATCCAGGCCCGCCTGGCCGGCCGCGACCTCGAGGTCACGACGGCAGGAGGGGTGTTCAGCCCCGGTCACGTCGATCTCGGCACGCGCGTCCTGCTGGACGCGGTGCCCGACGCCCCCGCTGACGGGGACCTGCTGGACCTCGGCTGCGGCTGGGGCCCGGTCGCCCTCGCGCTCGCCCTCGCCTCCCCCGACGCCCGGGTGTGGGCGGTCGACGTCAACCAGCGGGCGCTCGAGCTGGTCCGTCGCAACTGCGAGGAACTCGGCGTCCTCAATGTCAACGCCGTGCTGCCCGAGGATGTTCCCGACGACGTCCGCTTCCGCACCGTGTGGTCGAACCCGCCGATCCGCATCGGCAAGGAGGAGCTGCACCTCCTGCTCGAACGCTGGCTGCCGCGGCTCGAGGAGGGCGCGGACGCCTGGCTCGTCGTGCAGCGCAACCTCGGCTCCGACTCGCTCCAGACCTGGCTCGGCGCCGCGTTCGCCGGGTGGCTCGACGTGGAGCGCGTCTCCTCGGCGAAGGGCTTCCGCGTGCTCCGGACGACCCGCCGGGCCTGACCGGGTCCTCAGTCGATCCGGATCGTCCCGGTGAAGACGAGGTCGGCCGGGCCGGAGAGCCCGACGTGCTCGCCCTCCTCCGCCGCGAACATCGTCACGCCGAGCGTGCCGCCCGGGACCTCCACGCGCCAGGCCTGCGGAGCGCGCGCTCCCGCCCAGTAGCGCACCGCCAGTGCCGCCGCCGCGGCACCCGTGCCGCAGCTCAGGGTCTCGCCGCTGCCGCGCTCGTGCACGCGCATCCGGATCCGCCCGATCCCGTCGTGGACCAGGGGCTCGCCGGGAACCACGAACTCGACGTTCGCGCCGTCCTCGGGCTCCGGGTCGAGCTGCGGGATGTAGGAGAGGTCGGCGGAGTCGAGCTCCTCGTCGTTGCTGAGGGCGACGACCACGTGCGGATTGCCGAGGTCGATCCCGAGACCGGGGCGCGCGACCTTGAGCTCCTTCGCCCGCACCAGGGGCTCGCCGCCCGCCAGCTCCCAGCGGCCGAGGTCGACCTGGAACCCGGCACCGCTGCGGGTGACGTCGCGGACGCCGGCGCGGGTGCCGATCGGCAGGGTGTCGCCGGGCTCGAGCGCCGCGAGGCCGCCCGCGAGCAGGAACGCGGCGTAGACGCGGATGCCGTTGCCGCACATCTCGGCGATCGAGCCGTCGGCGTTGCGGTAGTCCATGAACCACTCCGCCTCGCTCTCCTCGGCCAGAGCCGCGGCGCCCTCCGGGATCGCGCGGGAGCGGACGGCACGGATGACGCCGTCGGCGCCGACGCCGAAGTGGCGGTCGCAGATCATCGCGATCTGCGCGGGCGAGAGGTCGACCTCACCGTCCGGGTCGCTGAAGAGCACGAAGTCGTTGCCGGTGCCCTGGCCCTTGGTGAAGTGCAGCTCGATCGTCATGGCGCACAGCCTAGCGAGGAGCGGGAGCGGCGGCCTGGGCGGCGGCGTGCGCCCGCGACACCAGGTCCGGCGCGTCGTACGGGAGCCGGTGGGCGCCGGCGTAGCGCCGGAACCAGCTGTTCTGCCGACGTGCGTAGCGGCGCGTGAGCGCCTGCGTCGCCGCGATCGCCTCCTCCTCGCGGAGGACGCCGGCACGCTGGGCGAGCGCCTGGGCGTACCCGATGGCCCGCCCGGCTGTGACGCCGCGCTCCAGGCCGAGGGGGACGAGCCGCTCGACCTCGTCGAGCATCCCGGCCGCCCACATCCGCTCCACCCGCCGGTCGAGGCGCTGCACCAGCTCCTCCCGCGGAGCCTCGAGGAACAGGATCGAGGCGGGGCGCCACCGAACCGGCTCGTCGGACATCAGCGCGCTGTGCGTGCTCCCGCCGGTGAGCTCCGCGATCTCGAGCGCGCGGACGATGCGCCGGGCGTTGTGCGGACCGATCCGCTCGGCCACTCCGGCGTCGATCCGGCGCAACCGCTCGACGAGGGCGCCCAGGCCCTCCCGCTCGGCGGTCTCCTCGAGCCGGCGCCGGACGGCCGGGTCGGTGCCCGCGAACGAGAACTCGAAGACGACGCTGGAGACGTACAGACCGGAGCCCCCGACGAGGATCGGCGTCGCCCCGCGCGCCAGCACGCTCTCGATCACGCGCCGCGCCTCGCTCTGGTAGCGGGCGACCGACGCCTCCTCCGTCACGTCGAGGACGTCGAGCAGGTGGTGCGGGACGCCCCGACGCTCGTCGGCGGGCAGCTTCGCGGTGCCGATGTCCATCCCGCGGTAGAGCTGCATCGCGTCGGCGTTCACGATCTCAGCGGCGCCGCCGTCCTGCCGGATCGCCTCGGCGAGCTCGAGCGAGAGGTCGGACTTGCCCGTGCCGGTCGCGCCGACGACCGCGATGAGCTCCGGCGCGGTATCGGGGGCTCCGGTCTCAGCGCTCGCCATCGAGGGCGTCGTAGATCGGCGTCGTCAGCGTGCCGGCGTCGCGCACGCGCAGCGACGGCAGGCCCAGCGAGACCCGGGGCGCCCCGCTCGCGCCCGGGGCGGCCGGAACTCCGCAGGACTCGGTCTGCGCCCGGTCCCAGGCGTCGCCCGCGCGGGTGCGGCGGATGCGGAGCGGCGCGCCGTCGGGCGAATCCGCCAGGAGGTAGAAGGGGGCGGCACGGGTGACCCGGACGGAGACCACGTCTCCGGGACGCGGCTGCTCGGAGCCCTCGGGCACGTCGAAGTGCACCAGACGGCTGTCCTCGGCGCGTCCGCTCAGCCGGTGCGTCTCCGTGTCGCGGCGGCCCTCGCCGGTCGCGACGAGGACCTCGACCTCTCGGCCGACGACCGTGCGATTCTCCTGCTCGCTGATCGCGTCCTGCAGGGCGACGAGCCGCTCGTAGCGCTCCTGGACGACCGCCTTGGGGATCTGGTCGGGCAGCGTCGCGGCCGGGGTGCCGGGCCGGACGGAGTACTGGAAGGTGAAGGCGGAGGCGAAGCGGGCCGCCTCGACCACCCGCAGGGTCTCCTGGAAGTCGGCCTCCGTCTCGCCGGGGAAGCCAACGATGATGTCGGTGCTGATCGCCGCGTGCGGGATGCGATCGCGCACCCGGTCGAGGATCCCGAGGAACTTCTCGGAGCGGTAGGAGCGGCGCATCGCTTTGAGGACGCGGTCGGAGCCGGACTGGAGCGGCATGTGCAACTGCGGCATCACCGCCGGCGTCTCGGCCATGGCGTCGATCACGTCGTCGGTGAAGGCCGCGGGATGGGGGCTCGTGAAGCGGATCCGCTCGAGCCCGTCGATGGTGCCCGCCGCGCGGAGCAGCTTCGAGAACGCCTGGCGATCGCCGAACTCGACGCCGTAGGAGTTCACGTTCTGGCCGAGAAGGGTGACCTCGATCGCGCCGTCGTCCACGAGCGCCTGGATCTCGGCGAGCACGTCGCCGGGGCGCCGGTCCTTCTCCTTGCCGCGGAGCGAGGGGACGATGCAGAAGGTGCAGGTGTTGTTGCAGCCGACCGAGATCGAGACCCAGCCGCTGTAGGTCGAGTCGCGCTTCGTGGGGAGCGTGGAGGGGAAGACATCGAGCGATTCGAGGATCTCGAGCTGCGCCTCGTCGTTGTGGCGGGCGCGCTCGAGCAGGCTCGGGAGGGCGCCCATGTTGTGCGTGCCGAAGACCACGTCGACCCACGGGGCACGGTCGAGGATGACGTTCTTGTCCTTCTGCGCGAGACAGCCGCCGACCGCGATCTGCATCCCCTCGTGTCGGCGCTTCACCGACGCGAGGTGGCCGAGGTTGCCGTAGAGCTTGTTGTCGGCGTTCTCGCGCACCGCGCAGGTGTTGATCACGACGACGTCGGCCTCGGCTCCATCGGCGGACACGTAGCCCGCCGCCTCGAGCGAACCGCTCAGCCGCTCGGAGTCGTGCACGTTCATCTGGCACCCGAACGTACGGACCTCGTAGGTCCTCGGCCGGGTCTCGGCGACGGGCGACGGGGCGGTACCGAGCGTGCTCATGGTGTGGGATTCTACGCTCCGGTCGGACCGCTCCCGGCCCGCCGTGTCAGCGGAAGCGGACGCTCGACCCCGGCTTGCGGATCGTCTCGCGGACGACGCGCTGCACGAGTCCGCCGGCGTAGCCGCGGCGCGCGAGGAATCCCGTGAGCCGGCGCTCGGCGACCTCGTCGGAGAGCGAGCGCAGGCTCGGCAGGCGCTTGCGCGCGAGCTCGAGCGCCGTGCGGTACTCGTCGTCGCCGTCCAGCTCGTCGAGCGCTGACGCGATCGCCTCGGGGTCGATCTTCCGCGCGCGCAGCTCCTGCTGGATGGAGGAGCGGCCGAGCTTCTTGCGGTCACGGAGCGAGACGACCAGCTGCTCCGCCATGCGGAGGTCGTCGAGGTAGCCGAAGCGCGTGAAGCGCTCGAGGATCTCGAGGGCGTCCTTCTCGGCGACGCCCTCCGTGTAGAGGCGCGCCTCGACCTCGGCGACCGAGAGGCTCTTGCGGGAGAGCCCCCGTACGATCCGATCCGCGACCTGCTCGGGATCGATCTCCTCCGGGATCTCGATCGCGTCGTCGTCGTCCTCGTCCTCCGCGTTCTCGACGAACGCCGGCGCGCGCCGGGCGACATGAGCCGAGAGCTCGGCGATCCGCTCGGAGGCCGGAGACGCGGCGCCCCCGACGGCGGAGCCTTCCAACTCGCCTGCGGCCGCCCCGGGAGCACTGGTACGCGGCGTTCCTGCTCCGGACGGATCCGGAAGCGACCCGGCCCCGTCGGCGTCCGGCGCCGCCGGAGCCCAGCCCTCGTCGCCCGCCGCACCCCGGTCGACCCAGGGCAGGAAGGCCACGGGGCGGCCCTTCGCCCCCTCCGCGGCCTTCTCCGCCACGGGCTAGGCGCCCTTGCGCACGGGCTGCTTGGTCTCGATCGCGACCGGCGCGGCCTCGACGGCCGCGTTCGGGTCGACGATCACGCCGAGCTTGACCAGGATGCGCTTCTCGATCTCGGCGGCCACATCGGGGTTGTCGATGAGGAACTGGCGCGCCTTCTCCTTGCCCTGGCCGAGCTGGTCGCCGTCGTAGGTGTACCAGGCGCCCGACTTGCGGACGATCTCGTGCTCGACACCGAAGTCGATCAGGCTGCCCTCGCGGGAGATGCCGACGCCGTAGAGGATGTCGAACTCGGCCTGCTTGAAGGGCGGGGCCATCTTGTTCTTCACGACCTTGACGCGGGTGCGGTTGCCGACCGCGTCGGTGCCGTCCTTCAGCGTCTCGATGCGGCGGATGTCGAGGCGGACCGACGCGTAGAACTTGAGCGCCTTGCCGCCCGCCGTGGTCTCGGGGCTTCCGAAGAAGACGCCGATCTTCTCGCGCAGCTGGTTGATGAAGATCATCGTGGTGTTCGTGGTGTTCAGTCCGCCGGTCAGCTTGCGCAGCGCCTGGGACATGAGGCGCGCCTGCAGGCCGACGTGGGAGTCGCCCATCTCGCCCTCGATCTCGGCACGCGGCACGAGGGCCGCGACGGAGTCGATCACGATGAGGTCGATCGAGCCCGAGCGCACGAGCATGTCGGCGATCTCGAGCGCCTGCTCTCCGGTGTCGGGCTGCGACACGAGGAGGGAGTCGATGTCGACGCCGAGCTTCTTGGCGTACTCGGGGTCGAGCGCGTGCTCCGCGTCGATGAAGGCGGCGATGCCGCCGTTGCGCTGCGCGTTCGCGATCGCGTGCAACGTGAGGGTGGTCTTTCCGGAGGACTCGGGGCCGTAGATCTCGACGATGCGGCCACGCGGGAGCCCGCCGATCCCGAGCGCGACGTCGAGCGCGATCGAACCGGTCTGGATCACCTCGACGGGAGCGCGGTCGTCGCTTCCGAGGCGCATGACGGCGCCCTTGCCGAACTGGCGGTCGATCTGGGCGAGTGCGGTCTCGAGGGACTTCTCGCGGTCGGAGGAACTGGGCATGGCCGTCTCGCTCTCGTGTTCGTGGTGGTGTCGCCTACAGGCTGTCGCGACATGCTGGCGGCTGTCGGAGTGACAGTGCCGGCCGGCTGCGACAAGGCGGTGAAGCAGGTCCGTTCAGGTGTCTCCGACGGTACGCCCGACCACCGACATCGGGGCCGAGCGAGAGCGACTCCGTGGAGACGGGGCCGATCCTGCTTCTGTGGAGGAGCCTAGACCCGTTCGAACACGGATTCGAGCAAGAGCCTTCGGCGTGTCGAACACGGCTTCGGCGACGGGAGCGTCAGCGGTGGCGCTTCCGCGCATCCACGCCGTGCCAGCGGGCCTCCGGGACGTCGTTGGCGCGGCAGAGGGCGAGCCAGACCTCGCGCGGCTCCGCTCCGTCCGCGAGGGCGCGCTCGGCGGTGCGGCCCCCGAGCTCGGTCAGCACGAGGTCCGAGACCAGGACACGGGCGTACGCGCCGCCGAACTCGTCGTCCACCAGCTGCCGGAACTCGCTCAAGCGCATGCGTCCACGGTAGCCGCTGCCCGGAGGCCGCACTCCCCGGGAACGCCGAAGGGCGCCCGGCCGGAGCCTGGGCGCCCTTCGCGTGGAACGGGTGCGGTGAGTGGAGGGGACGGAATCCGACTACTGCGTGACGAGGTCCGCGTCGAAGCCGGCGACCATGTCGGCCGGGATGGTGTCGGGGATGGTGTCGATGCCCTCGATGACGGCGAGACGATCGCCGACCTCGCGCATGATCACCGAGATGGGGGTGTCGAGGGCGTCGGCGACAGAGGCGAGGATCTCCGAGGAGGCCTCCTTCTGACCGCGTTCGACCTCGCTCAGGTAGCCGAGCGCAACGCTCGCCTTGCTCGCCACCTGACGGAGCGTACGACCTTTCTGCAGGCGAAAGTCCCTGAGGACATCGCCGATCTCCTGACGAACTAGAACCACTGGACCCTCCTTCTCCACGTCAACCGCATGTCGTGCACCTGCACCGCGAACACGAGCGCCGGAGATTCCGGAGCGGATGATCGGGGGGCTGGGACAAGAGAACCGGATAGCTGTTCACTACCCGGTTCGTATGGTGTCGACTCTAATACCGGATGACTGGACTTTGCGTGTGAGCGACACCAGTTGTAACCGGGCCGCAATGCGGCGCATTCCGATTCCCGGAGGGCCCTCGCTGGGTATCCGCCTCATGCGCCGCGGGAGATCAGCTCCGCACCGAGGGCGAGGGCCGCGTCGACCGAGGCGGCGCGGATCGCGGCGCGGTCGCCGTCGAACCGGTGCTCGCGGACCAGCTCGTCTTCGCCGAGGACGGCCGCCACGAAGACGGTGCCGACGGCCGCATCCCCCTGCGGATCCGGACCGGCGACCCCCGTCGTCGCCAGGCCGAGCGTCGGACGCCCGTCGGCTGCGAGCCGCGAGGACGCTCCGCGCGCCATCTGCACGGCAACCCCGGGATCGACGGGACCCCGCTCGCCGAGGACGCGCGCGTCGACCCCGAGGAGCCGGTCCTTGAGGTCGGTGGCATAGCTCACCACTCCCCCGCGGTACACGGCGGAGGCGCCGGGCACCTCCACGAGGGCGGAGCTGAGCGCGCCGCCGGTGAGCGACTCCGCGACGGCGAGGTCGACACCCCGCCGCCGGAGCTCGGCGATCAGCTGCGCGGCCGTCACCGCGTGGACCGGGCGGCCCGGCTCTGGCGGGCGGCGTCGGCGAGGTAGTCGATCCCGGTGGCGACCGTGAGCACCACCGCGGCCGTCATCGTGATCCCGTTCAGCCAGTGGACCCACTCGCCGAGGACGGCCCAGAGCGGCAGCAGAGCGAGGGAGATCGCGATCGACTGCACGATCGTCTTGAGCTTGCCGCCCCGTGACGCCGGGATCACCCGGTCCGAGAGCACGGCCATCCGGAAGACGGTGATGCCGATCTCGCGCACCAGGATGACGATCGTCACCCACCACGGCAGCTCCGCGAGGATCGAGAGCCCGACGAGCGCCGCACCGGTCAGCACCTTGTCGGCGATCGGATCCAGGAGCTTGCCGAGATCGGTCACGAGGCCCCGGCTCCGGGCGATGTGCCCGTCGATGCCGTCCGTGGCGATCGCGACGATGAAGAGGAGCGCCGCGGCGATCCGGATCCCGCTGTCCTGCCCCCCGTCGGCCAGCAGGAGCCAGAAGAAGACGGGCGCCAGCAGGATCCGGAGGACCGTGATCGCGTTCGGCAGGTTCCAGTTGCCCGACGCGGCCGGAGCCGGTGCGGTGGGGTTCGTCATCGTGCTCCGCCGTTCCTCGCAGTGCGGGCGACCGGGACGGTCACTCGCGTCCCGTCAGCGTCCAGGCGTCCTCGCCGGACCCCTCGTCGTCGTCGTGGTAGTCGGTGGCGGCGGGCCCGGTCGGCTCGGCCAGCGGATCCGCGTACGGGTCCGGGGCGACCGAGGACGGCGCGGCCGGCCCCTCGCCCGGGTCCTCGCCGCGCATCCGCGCGAGGACGCCCGGCAGCTGCTCGGCGGTGACCAGCACGTCGCGAGCCTTCGACCCCTCGGAGGGGCCGACGACCTCGCGCGACTCGAGCAGGTCCATCAGCCGGCCGGCCTTGGCGAAGCCGACGCGGAGCTTGCGCTGCAGCATCGAGGTCGAGCCGAACTGCGTGCTGACGACGAGCTCGGCCGCCGCGACCAGCAGCTCGAGGTCGTCCCCGATGTCGGAGTCGATCTCCTTGCGCTGCGCCTGCACGGTGATGTCCTGGCGGTACTCGGGCTGCGCCTGACGGGTGACGTGCTCGACGACCTTCGCGATCTCGTCCTCGCGGACCCAGGCGCCCTGGACGCGCATCGGCTTGTTGGTGCCCATGGGGAGGAAGAGGCCGTCGCCCTGCCCGATGAGCTTGTCGGCTCCCGGCTGGTCGAGGATGACCCGCGAGTCCGTCACGCTGGTCACCGCGAAGGCGAGGCGGCTGGGCACGTTCGCCTTGATGAGGCCGGTCACCACGTCGACGCTCGGCCGCTGCGTGGCAAGCACGAGGTGGATGCCCGAGGCGCGCGCGAGCTGGGTGATCCGCACGATCGAGTCCTCGACGTCGCGCGGGGCGACCATCATCAGGTCGGCGAGCTCGTCGACCACCACGAGGAGGTACGGGTACGGCTTGAGGACGCGGCTGCTGCCCGCCGGGAGCGTGATCTCGTCCGCGCGGACGGCCGCGTTGAAGTCGTCGATGTGACGGAACCCGAACGAAGCCAGGTCGTCGTAGCGCATGTCCATCTCCTTCACGACCCACTGCAGCGCCTCGGCGGCCTTCTTGGGGTTCGTGATGATCGGAGTGATCAGGTGCGGCACTCCGCCGTAGATGGTGAGCTCCACGCGCTTGGGGTCGATCAGGACCATCCGCACGTCCTGCGGGCGCGCGCGCATCAGCAGGCTCGTGATCATCGAGTTGACGAAGCTGGACTTGCCGGAGCCGGTGGAGCCGGCGACCAGGAGGTGCGGCATCTTGGCGAGGTTCGCCACGACGTAGCCGCCCTCGACGTCCTTGCCGACGCCGATGGTCATCGGGTGCGTGGACGTCGTCGAGGCCGGCGAGCGGAGGACGTCGCCCAGCGAGACGATCTCGCGGTCCGTGTTGGGGATCTCGACGCCGATCGCGCTCTTGCCCGGGATCGGGGAGAGGATCCGGACCTCGTTGCTGGCGACGGCGTAGGAGAGGTTCTTGCTGAGCGCGGTGACGCGCTCGACCTTGACGCCGGGGCCGAGCTCGATCTCGTAGCGGGTGACGGTCGGGCCGCGGGAGAAGCCGGTGACCGTCGCATCCACGTTGAACTGCTGCAGCACCTCGGTGATGGCGCGGACCATCTCGTCGTTGGCCGCCGAGCGCGCCTTGGAGGGCGTGCCCGTCGAGAGGGCGGCCGCCGAGGGGAGGCGGTACGGCGCGTCGTCCTCGAACGAGGAGTCGAAGCCGGCGGTCGGATCCTCCTCGGCGAGGGGCGCGATCGGGCCGGTCTCGATGACGGGCGGGATCGGGACGGCGGGCGCCACATCGAGGCGGTCGAGCCGGATGACCTCGGTCGCGTCGTCGTCGACCACACCGGTCGCGCCGCGGGGAGCGCCCGTCTGCTCGAAGCGGGCGAGCGCGGCCTCGGCGGTCTCGGCCTCGGCCAGCACCTCGGTGGCGTAGGAGCGGGTCGGCGGGTGGGCCTCGTCGTCGCGCTCCTCGAGCGCGGTGTCGAAGCCCTTCGCGCGGCCGCGGGCGGGAGCGGTGCCCTCGAGCACCTCGGTGAAGGAGTCGATCGGGAGCTCGGTCTGCACGGTCGGCTCGTCCTCGCGCCCGGACTCGGTGCGCCGCCACCAGGGCAGCTCTCCGCCGTCCTGCTGCGCGTCCTCCTCCTGCTCGGCCTCCGCCTTCGCCGCGGCCTTGGCGGCGGCCCGCTCGGCCTTGAGGCGGGCGCGCTCCTCGTCGTCGAGCACGGGGGCGCCGAAGAGGTAGCCGTAGAGCTCCCGCGAGCGCGCGCCGATGCGGTTCGGCGGGGTCTTGGTGATGATGAACAGCGACAGCAGGATCACGAGCGACAGCAGCACGGTCGCGCCGGGGACGGTGGCGATCGCCACGAGCGGGGCGCCCACCAGCCAGCCGAGGACGCCTCCCGCTGCCGCCATGGTCTCGATTCCCTGGCCGGGCTGCGGCAGGCCGAGGTGCGCGTGGCAGATGCCGGCGGAGGCGACGAGCAGCGTGATGACGCCCACGCCCATCCGCCCGTTGTCGTCGACGGACCGGGGGTGCCGGAAGAGCCAGAGGGAGAAGAGGAGAAGGACGACCGGCAGCACGTAGGCGACCCGGCCGAAGAAGCCGCCGAAGCTCCACGCGTCGAGCACCAGGGCGACCGGGTCGGTCGCGAGGAACCACTCGACGACCGCGCCCGCGACGGCCAGCAGCAGCAGCAGGAAGGGGACGCCGTCGCGGCGCTCCTCCTTCGCCAGCCGCTCGGGACCGAGGGCGCGCGCTGCGCCGCCCGCGAGGTGGGCCAGCGCCATCCAGAGCCGCACGGCGGGGTTGGTGCGCGGGGCGGA
The DNA here is from genome assembly GCF_002932515.1 of Rathayibacter sp. AY1D5. Lineage (NCBI taxonomy): Bacteria > Bacillati > Actinomycetota > Actinomycetes > Micrococcales > Microbacteriaceae > Rathayibacter > Rathayibacter sp. AY1D5. The sequence continues at coordinate 54,219 of NZ_PSVU01000006.1, read as the reverse complement.
CTCGAAGGCCACCGTCTTCGTCTCGGCGGCCGCCTTGCCCGAGCCCCGGCCGGATCGCGGCGCGCCGGAGCGCGGAGTCGCGCTGCCGCGCCCGCGCGAGGTCGTCTTGGTACTGGTCGCCATGAGGCCACCGTACCTGCCGCCCCCGTCAGGGCCGGTGACCCGCGCCGCGACGGCAGGCGCCGATCCGCCGCCGGCCGGGAGGCTCAGGCCTCGATGACGAGCGGCACGATCATGGGCCGGCGGCGGTAGGAGGTGTTGACCCAGCGGCCGACGACGCGACGGACGGCCTGCGAGAGCGCGTGCTGATCGCTCGCCCCGTTCCGCACCGCCTCCTCGAGCGCGGCCGCGATCCGCGGCTTGACCTCGTCGAAGACGCTGTCGTCCTCCGCGAAGCCCTTCGCGTGGATCTCGGGGCCGACGACGATCCGCCCCGTGCCCGCCTCGACCACCACGATGATCGAGATGAAGCCCTCCTCGCCGAGGATCCGCCGGTCCTTGAGGTCGGCGTCGGTGATCTCGCCCACCGACGATCCGTCGACGTAGACGAACCCCAGGTCGAGCCGTCCGACGACGGTCGCCCTGCCGTCGAGCAGGTCGATCACGGTGCCGTCCTCGGCGATGATCGTGTTCTCCTCCGCGATCCCGGTCTCACGCGCGAGCTGCGCGTTCGCGACCAGGTGCCGGTACTCGCCGTGCACCGGCATCACGTTCAGCGGCTTGAGGATGTTGTAGCAGTAGAGGAGCTCGCCGGCCGCGGCGTGCCCGGACACGTGCACCTTCGCGTTGCCCTTGTGCACGACGGTCGCTCCGAGCCGCGTGAGCCCGTTGATGACCCGGTACACCGCGTTCTCGTTGCCGGGGATGAGACTGGAGGCGAGGATCACGGTGTCGCCCTCCCCCGGCTCGATCTGGTGATCGAGGTTGGCCATCCGGCTGAGGACGGCCATCGGCTCGCCCTGCGACCCGGTGGACATGTAGACGATCCTGTCCTCGGGGACGTCGCCCGACTTCTTCATGTCGACCAGGACTCCCGGAGGGACGTGCAGGTAGCCGAGATCCGCGGCGATGCGCATGTTGCGGACCATGGAGCGGCCGAGCAGCGCCACGCGGCGGCCCGTGGCGTGGGCCGCGTCGAGCACCTGCTGCACCCGGTGCACGTGGCTGGAGAAGCTCGCGACGATGACGCGGCGGGTCGCCCTGGCCATGACGCTCTCGATGACCGGGCCGATGTCGCGCTCGCTCGGCGTGAAGCCGGGGACGTCGGCGTTGGTGGAGTCGACCATGAACAGGTCGACGCCCTCCTCGCCGAGGCGGGCGAAGGCGCGCAGGTCGGTGATCCGGCCGTCGAGCGGCAGCTGGTCCATCTTGAAGTCGCCGGTGTGCAGCACCGAGCCGGCGTCGGTGACGATCGACACGGCCAGCGCGTCCGGGATCGAGTGGTTCACGGCGACGAACTCGAGCTCGAAGGGCCCGAGGTTCTCGACGTCGCCCTCCTTCACCGTGAGCGTGTACGGCGTGATCCGGTGCTCCTTGAGCTTCGCCTCGACGAGGGCGAGCGTGAGGGTGGACCCGATCAGCGGGATGTCGCGCTTCAGGCGGAGCAGGTAGGGGACGGCGCCGATGTGGTCCTCGTGGCCGTGGGTGAGGACCACTCCGACGATGTCGTCGAGCCTGTCCCGGATGGGCGTGAAGTCCGGGAGGATCAGGTCGACGCCCGGCTGGTCCTCCTCCGGGAAGAGCACGCCGCAGTCGACGACCAGGAGCCTGCCGTCGATCTCGAAGACGGTCATGTTGCGGCCGATCTCGCCGAGGCCGCCGAGGGGGATGATCCGGAGCGTTCCCGGAGCGAGCGGGGCGGGGATGATCACGGGACCGGGCATGCGCCCTCCTTCTCCAGCGGTGCTTTCTCGGGACGTGCCGCTCGGGCTCAGCGGGTGGTGCCGGCGACCTTCGGGAGGGCGCCGCCGGCCGCGGCGTTGCGGTCGGGCCGGAAGTTGCGGAAGTCGACGCCCGGGATGTCGCGGACCAGGCCGAGCTCGTCCTCGATGAGCGCCGCCTCCGACTCCTCCGGGCCGACCAGGGGCAGCCGCACGCGCGGCGAGGAGATGCGGCCGAGGCCGTGCAGGATGTACTTCGCGGCGACGGTCCCGGGGACGTGCGTCATCACGGCGCGCACAAGCGGCTCGAGCTGCTGGTGCGCGCGGGTGGCCGCGTGGAGGTCGCCCGCGTTCACCGCGTCGACGATCGTGCGGTACGGCGCGGCGGCGATGTTCGCGGTGACGCCGATGAGCCCCGTGGCGCCGATGGCGAGCTCGGGGAGCACGTTCGCGTCGTCGCCGCAGAAGTACATCAGGTCGGTCTGGTTGAGCACGCGGCTGACCTCGGAGAGATCGCCCTTCGCGTCCTTCACGGCCAGGATGTTCGGGTGCTTGGCCGCCCGCAGGATCGTCTCGTAGCGGATCGGCACGCCGGTGCGGCCGGGGATGTCGTAGAGGATGACCGGCAGGTCCGTCGCGTCGGCGATCATCCGGAAGTGGGTGAGCACGCCCGCCTGCGTGGGCTTGTTGTAGTACGGGGTGACGATCATGTTGCCGTCGGCGCCGGCCTTCTCGCTCTGACGGGCGAGCTGCATGGCGTGGGCGGTCTCGTTCGAGCCGCCTCCCGTGATGATCTTCGCGCGGCCTCCGGCGACCGAGCGGCCGACCTCGACGAGGCGGATCTTCTCCGGGTCGGTCAGGGTGCTGGTCTCACCCGTGGTCCCGGTGACCACGATGCCGTCCGCGCCCGCTGCGATGCAGTCGTCGATGTGCTTCTCGACACCGGGCCAGTCGACCTCGCCGTCGGCGGTGAACGGGGTGACCAGGGCGACCAGGACCTGGCCGAAGGGATTCTCCGGAGTTGACACGCTGCCAGGGTAGCGGGTCGCCGCCGCGCCGCCGGGAGGAGGTTCCCGGAGCCGCCCGCGCGGACGGCAGCAGGCGGATCGGGCGGGACGGTCCGCTCGTCCTCGCCGGGCGGCGGGCTACGGAGCGACGCGGCCGTTCGCTGTGAAGGCGGCGGCCGTGAGGGGCATCAGCTCCTGGAAGTGCGTCTCCATCTGCTCGGCCGCCATCTCGATCTCGCGCTGCGGGAAGGAGGGGAACGTCGAGTCCTCGCGCTTGGTGCGCAGGGAGAGGAAGTTCATCAGCGAGCGGGCGTTGAGCGTGACGTACATCGACGAGTAGATGTTCAGCGGGAGGACGATCCGGGCGACCTCGCGGGCGACGCCCTCGCCGAGCATCCGCCGGTACGACTCGTAGGCCTGCGTGCTGACGCGGCGCGTCTCCTCGGCGACGAGCTCGGCCTGCTCGGGGGTGCCCGGCTCGAAGGAGTAGGCGCCGGGCTTGCCGACCTGCACGAGGTTGCGGCGGGGACCGGGTACGTAGAAGACCGGGCGGAGCTCGCGGTAGCGGCCCGACTCCTCGTTGTAGGAGGCGATGCGGTGCCGCATGAACTCGCGGAAGACGAAGATCGGCGCCTGCACGTAGAAGGTCATCGAGTTGTGCTCGAACGGCGAGCCGTGGCGGTCGCGCATCAGGTAGTTGATCAGTCCGCGGTCGCGCTTGCGCTGCAGCTCGGCGTCGGACTCCTCGCCGTCGAGCGCCTCGGCGAGCGTCTTCTCGCCCTGGGTCGAGACGCGGGCCGCGAACAGCACGTCGGAGTCGTGGGCGCTCGCGCGGACCAGCTCGACGACGACATCACTGCGGAAGACGGGACTACTCGGGTCTGCGCTGAGGCTGCTCTGTTCGGTCACGGATCGAACCTAGACCACGCTCCGACCGCGGCCGTCGTCACATCCCGAAACAGTCGTCCGCGGAGCGCCCGCGCCGACCTACGCTTCCCGGATGGAGCCCGTGACGATCCTCGCCGCACTGCTCGGCCTCGTCGTGCTGGGCGTCGTCCTCGGGGCTGTCCATCGGGCCCGCTCCGGGCGCGTCGCGAGCGCCCCCTCGCGCCAGGACCCCGCGATCGACCCCGGCGAGCTCGTCCCCGGCGCAGTGCTCGGGACCCGGGCCACAGTCGTGCAGTTCTCGACCGACGTCTGCACGCGGTGACCTGCAGTGCGACGGATGCTCGGGGAGCTCGCCCAGCAGCGGCCCGGGCTGGCGCACCTCGACGTCGATCTGACGCACCGCCCCGACCTCGCGGCGCGCTTCCGCGTCCGGCAGACGCCCACGCTCCTCCTGCTCGATCGAGACGGAGTGCCGCGCAGCCGCGTCGGCGGCGCTCCGACCCGGGCCGCCCTGACCATCGAGCTCGACCGACTCCAGGAGACATGATGAGCACCCGCTCCCCCTCCACCACCGGCGCCACTCCCCCGTCCGGCACCGTCGATCCCCGCGGCCCGAGGGTCGCCGCCGGAGTCACCGCCGCACTCCTCCTCACGGCCGTGGGCCTCGGGCTCGCGGCCGCGGCCCGGGCCGACCTCGACGGCCGGCTCTCCCAGCCCGGCTTCCTCCTGCTGCTCGCGCTCGCCGCCCTCTTCGCCTGGTCGGCCGCGCGCGGCGTCGGCTCCGGCCCCTGGGCGGTGCTGTTCCGCCGGGTGGTCCGGCCGCACCTGGCACCGCCGCGCGAGTGGGAGGACGCCCGCCCGCCGCGCTTCGCCCAGCTGATCGGCCTGGTGGTGACCGGCGCCGGCGTCCTCCTGCACGTCGCCGGCGTCCCGGGATCGGTTCCGGTCGCCGCGGCCGTCGCCTTCCTCGCCGCCTTCCTCAACGCCGTGTTCGGCCTCTGCCTGGGCTGCGAGCTCTACCTCGTGCTCGCGCGGGCCGGCCTGGTCGGGCGCTCGGCCGGCTCCCGGGCGTGAGGCTCTAGGCTGGGTCCGCTTCGCGGGCGGCCCGCGACCGGCTCCGGGAGGCACCATGAGCGACTCATCCGCACGGCACTCCGACCACGACGGGACCACGGACTCCGGCTCGCCGCGGCGCGCCGCGCGCACGCCGGGCGAGCACGTGTCGACGCCGTCCGAGCTGCCGTCGGCCCGGCCGGACGCGTCCGCTCCCCGGCTCCGCGTCCTGATCTCGGGCGCCAGCGGGATGATCGGCTCCGAGCTGACCCGCCAGCTGCGCGCCGAGGGGCACGAGATCCTGCGCCTGGTGCGCCACGCGCCGTCGAGCCCGGACGAGTTCCACTGGGCGCCCACCTCGCACATGCTCGACTTCAGCGTGCTCGACCGCGTCGACGCCGTGATCAACCTCTCCGGCGCCTCGATCAGCCGCCTGCCGTGGACCGCGTCCTACAAGCGGGAGATCCTCGACTCGCGGATCCAGTCCACGCAGACCCTCACCGACGCGATGCGGATGTCCTCGACCCCGCCGACGACGCTGATCAACGCCTCCGCGGTCGGCTACTACGGAGACCGCCCGGGCGAGGAGCTCACCGAGCAGTCGTCGCGTGGCGACGGATTCCTCGCCGATGTCGTCGACCGCTGGGAGAAGGCCGCCCACCTCGCGCCCGAGGCCACGCGGGTGGTCACCGCTCGCACCGGGCTCGTCCTCGGCGACGGCGGCGCGCTCAAGCCGCTCCTGCCCCTGACGAAGCTCGGTCTCAGCGGACCCCTCGGCAGCGGCAATCAGGCCTGGCCCTGGATCAGCCTCTACGACGAGGCCGCGGCGATCCGCCACCTGCTCACGTCCTCGCTCTCGGGCCCGGTGAACCTCGCCGGACCGGTGCCGGCGACCGCGAACGACGTGATGCGCACCCTCGCCGAGCAGCTGCACCGCCCGTTCAAGCTGGCCGTCCCCGAAAAGATCATCGAGCTCGCGCTGCGCGACGCCGGGCACGAGCTCCTGCTCTCGAGCCAGCGCCTGGTCCCCCAGCGGCTGCTCGACGACGGCTTCGAGTTCCGCCACCGCACGGTCGGCGCGGCGCTGGATTGGGTGCTCGCCTGATCCCGGGCGCCCGAGCGGTTCTCGCCCGGAGAGCCGCGCTCGGGTCGCGGCCGAGCGGTCAGGCCGGAGCCTCGTGCTCCAGCGCGATGGCCCGGCGGATGGCGCCTCGGGCGCGCTTGCGGTCGCCGCTGGCGTCGTAGGCGAGGCCGAGGCGGTACCAGGCGCGCCAGCTCCCGGGCTGCTTGTCGACCTCCTCCGCGTACCGCGGGAACAGCGCGTCCGCCTCCTCCCGGAGCGGACGCCCGCTGGCCCGCGAGTCGAGGACCTCCTGCGGCAGCGCGTTCTCGCCCTCCAGCCGACGGGCCAGCTTCTCGGCGCGGAGCCCGAACAGCAGCTCGCGCACGAGCCCCCAGACGCCGACGGCGCCGAGGATCAGCAGGCCGACGCCCATCACGATGCCGGGCACCGTCGCCGCGGCGAAGGCGACGACGGAGTACTGCAGGCAGACGAACAGGTAGAGGGCGAGCAGGACCGCCATCAGGACGACGCCGACGCGGGTCCTCACGGGGTGCTCGTCGCTGCGGCGGCCTGGCCGGACGGAGCCCGGTCGACGACGGGCTGCTCGTCGACCGGCCGCTCGGCGAGAGGCGCGGCGTCGAAGGCGGCGCGCAGGTCGATCAGCGCGTCGAGGCCCACTACCACGCCCGAGGTCGTCCGGACCGCGTCGAGAGCACGCAGGACGCCCTGCTCGTAAGACGCCTGCGAGGTGGTGTCGTGCCGGATGGTGACCGTCTCGCCGGTGCCGCCGAAGACGACCTCCTGGCGCGCCTCCACTCCGGGCAGGCGGAGGCTGTGGACCGGGACACTCGCGACCTGCTGGCCGCGGGCCCGCTGGTCGGTGTGCGGAGCCTGCACCGGACCGAGCTCGGCCCGGGCGCGCAGCAGCAGCTCGGCCGTGCGGACCGCGGTCCCGGAGGGCGAGTCGACCTTGCGGGCGCCGTGGGTCTCGACGATCTCGGCGGCGTCGAAGAAGCGCGCGGCCACGGTGGCCAGCGCGGTCGCGAGCACCGAGCCCAGCGAGAAGTTGGGGATGATCACGACGCCGGCCTCGGGCTGCTCGGCGACGCTGCGCCGGAGGGCCGCGATCCGGTCGCCCGTCCAGCCGGAGGTGCCGACGAGCACCTTCCTCCCGTTGGCCACGGCGAAGTCGACGATCTGCTGGCTGACGGCCGGCACGGTCATGTCGACGACGACGTCGGCCGCGAGCATCTCGGCGGGATCGCTCCGCGAGCCGAGCCGCGCGACGAGCGAGAACTCGCTCGACGCCTCGATGAGCGAGCAGGTGAACGAGCCGAGTCGGCCGGACGCGCCGACCACGGCGACGGAGGTAGTCACCGACTCAGCGTAGCCCGCGGCTCAGTACGGCTGGGCCTCGGGCAGGCCGGTGCGCAGCTCCACGGGCAGGTGCGAGAGGTCGTTGTGCACGACGAGCACCGGCGGCTTGCGGGAGCGGACGCGGATGATCGTCAGTCCGCAGTTGGCCTGGTTGAGGCCCAGCCACCGCCAGTCGGGAGCGTCGAACACGTGGCGGACGAACCAGCCGATCACGAAGTTGTGGGTGATGAGGAGGTCGTGGCGGTCCTCGCGCGACGGCGCCAGGAACTCGGCCACCGCGTCCTGCATCTGCGCGTGCCCCGCCTCGATCTCGGCCGCGGTGACGCTGCCGAAGAAGGGCTCGAAAGCCTTGGGCATGTCCGGGGTCGGCCCCGAGGGGATGCAGTCGAACAGCAGCGAGGACGGCTGGAGCGGCAGGCTCGGCAGGAGCGTCTGGAAGCGCGCGGCCGTCTCCTCGGCCCGGCGCAGCGGCGAGTGCCACGCTCCGGTGAAGGGGACTCCGCCGAGCCGCTCGGCGATGAGCCTCGCCTGGCGCTCGCCACGGGCCGAGAGCGGGCCGTCCGGCATGCCGTGCTCGGCGTCCTGCTGCTCGCCGTGGCGGACGAGGTAGATGTAGTGGGACACGGGGTCCTCCCTGGTGCGGCGCGGCGGTGCGCGGTCAGCGGGCGTTCGACGATCGGATCAGATCGCGGAGGCGCTCTCGATCCCGGCGATCCCGGCGAAGGCCGACTCGTCGACCGCGCCGACGGCCGAGATCGACGACGGCCCCCGGGCCAAGTCTGCCGCGAGTGCCTGGACGTCCTCCGCGCCGACGAGGGCGAGTCGGCGCAGGCTCTCGTCGAGGTCGACGAACTCGCCGAAGGTCAGCTCGGCGCGTCCGAGGCGCGACATCCGGGTGTCGGAGTCCTCCAGCGCGAGCGCCGCCGCTCCCGAGAGCTGGCCGCGGGCGCGGGCGAGCTCGTCGTCGGTGACGCCGTCCTCGGCGAGGCGGTGGAACTCGGTGAGCAGGAGCTCGGCGACCGTCCCCGCCTTCGCCGGGGTGCACGCGGCGTAGAGCCCGAAGAGGCCCGCGTCCGAGTAGGACGGGGCGAAGGAGTAGACGGAGTAGGCCAGGCCGCGCTTCTCGCGTACCTCCTGGAACAGCCGCGAGGACATGCCGCCGCCGAGGATCGAGTTGAGGACGCCCATCGTCATCCGCCGCTCGTCGCCCGCGGCGAGACCGGGGAAGCCGACCAGCAGGTTCGCCTGCTCGGTGGGGCGGTGCACCACCGACAGGGCGCTGCCGCGGGTGTAGGACGCACGGCCGCCGACGCGCCGCTCGACGGGCGGGGCCGCCGTGCCGAGGTCCCAGCCGTCGGCGACGAGGACCCGCTGGAGCAGCGCGACGAGCGCCTCGTGGTCGACGGCGCCGGCGACGGTGATCACCACGTCTCGCGGGCGGTAGGCGGCGCGGTAGTGCGCCCAGACCGCGTCCCGGGTGGCCTCGCCGATGGTCGCGGCGGTGCCCCCGATCGGGCGGCCCATTGGGTGGTCGCCGAACACGGCCTCGAACAGCTTCTCGCCCGCCACGTCGGCCGGATCGTCGTCCGCCATCGCCAGCTCCTCGAGGATGACCCCGCGCTCGGTCTCGAACTCGTCCGGATCGATCAGGCTCGAGGTCACCATGTCGGCGATCACCTCGACCGCCATCGGGAGGTCGCGGTCCTGGATCTTGGCGTAGTAGCAGGTGTACTCCTTGGCGGTGAGAGCGTTGTGCTCCCCGCCCACGGAGTCGAAGGACACGGCGATGTCGAGGGCGGACCGCTTCTGCGTGCCCTTGAACAGCAGGTGCTCGAGGAAGTGCGTCGAGCCGACGTTGGAGGGCACGGCGGGCTCGCCCGCGGTCGCGGGGCGGCCGGGCCGCTCGTCGCGCGAACCCGCGGCGACCCAGAAGCCGATCGTGGCGCTGCGGGCGCCGGGCACCGATTCGCTGAGGATGCGGACACCGCTCGGGAGGACGGAGCGGCGGACCGTGGATCCGCCTGCGGCCCGGACTGACGTCTCCGGCTGGTCGAGGGGCAGTGCGACTCCGTGGTTCATCGTGCCCACCCTAGGCCACCGCGACGGCGGCCCGAGCCGGGCTGTCGCGCCGTGGCGGGAGAGGTGCCTGGGGCGTCGCGGACGGGCGCGGTCAGCGGCGCGCGCGCTCCAGCGCGGCCAGGTGTCCGGGGTCGAGCTCGAGCGAGACCGCGCGCACCAGCGCGTCCACGTCGGCTGGCGAGCGCGGGGCGACCGTCGCGGCGGTCAGGCGCGGCCGGCCGAGCAGCCAGGCCAGGGCGACGGCGGCGGGAACGGCCGAGAGCTCGGCGCCGATCGCGTCGAGGACGGCGAGGACCCGGCGTCCGCGGCGCCCGAGGTGGGCGGCGGCGAGTGCCCCGTCGGGCAGGCGGCCGAGCTCGCGGCGGGTGCGCTCGGCGCCGCGGAGGAACCCGTGGGCGAGGGGGACGGTCGCGAGCAGGGCGAGTCCCTGGCCGGCGGCGACGAGGCCGAGGTCGCCCTCCGAGCCGGGCCGCTCGAGCAGGTTCCAGCGGACCTCCGCGCCGGCGAGGCGGGGCAGCCCGTGGGCGGCCAGGACGCGCGCCTCGAACAGCTCCTCCGGGGAGAATCCGGAGGCGACCACCGACCGCACCAGCCCGCGCGCCAGCAGCACGTCGACAGCGCTGAGGAGCTCGTCGAGGCGTCCGGCCCCGTCGGGGCGGACCGCCAGCACATCGAGGCGATCGGTGCGGAGGCGGCGCAGCGCCCCCTCGACACGGTCCACCAGCGCACGTGGCGTCGCGGGGGCGCCGACCGGAGCGGCGAAGCGGCCGATCAGGAGGAAGCGGTCCCGGTCGCGGTGTCCGGCGGGCCAGCCGCCGACGCCCTCCGCGACGCTCGAGTCGGTGACGACGACGCCGTTGCCGCCCCACGCCGCGTAGCGCTCGAGCAGCGCGGCACCGTCGTCGCGGCCGAGGGCCGCCGCGTCGAGCACGAAGGGGAAGAGGTCGTGGCCGGAGTCGCCCATCGGCCGGCGGTGCGAGGGTGCGACGGCGGTCGGCTCGACGGGGCCGGTCTCGGCGAGGACGCCGCTCGAGGAGGCTGCGCGGGACGCCGCGGGCGGGAGCGGGACGGCACTGTGACGGGGAGCCCGCACGACGACGCCGGTCCTGTCCCTGGGCACGCCACCACTCTCCCTGCGGCGGCTCGGGTCCCGCCAGGGGAGAGAGTATCCGAGCGCCGGAGCCGCCACTCCGCCGGGTCGCGCACGGTTCACCAGATCGTTACACGGGCGCCGCCGGCGGGGTCGACTCGCGCCGGCGAGCGGTGCGGCGGGCCCCTCCGTGTCGGCCGTCCGGGCTAGATTCGCGACCATGGACTCCGCCGCCCCGACCCCCTCCGAGACCGCCGCCCCGACCTCCGACTCCCCCGAGCGGGAGACGTCCGCGCCCTGGTGGACGAGCGCCGTCGTCTACCAGATCTACCCGCGCTCGTTCGCGGACTCGAACGGCGACGGCATCGGCGACCTGGGCGGCATCCGCTCGAAGCTCGACCACCTCGCCGACCTGGGGGTCGACGTGATCTGGCTCTCGCCGGTCTACCCGTCGCCGCAGCACGACAACGGCTACGACATCTCGGACTACGAGGACATCGACCCGCGGTTCGGGACGCTGGAGGAGTTCGACCTGCTCCTCGCGGAGGCCCACGAGCGCGGCATCCGCATCGTGATGGACCTCGTGGTCAACCACACGAGCGACGAGCACGCCTGGTTCGTCGAGTCCCGCTCCTCGCAGGAGGACCCGAAGCGCGACTGGTACTGGTGGCGCCGCGGGCGCCGCTCGGCCGAGCCCGGCCGCGAGCTCGAGGCGGCCGCCGGCGCCGGCCTCGACGTCGCCGAGCCGAACGGCTGGCGCTCCTACTTCTCCGGCCCTGCCTGGACGCTCGACCCGGCGACGGACGAGTACTTCCTCCACCTCTTCGCGGTGCAGCAGCCGGACCTCAACTGGGAGAACCCCGAGGTGCGGCACGCGGTGCACGCGATGATGAACCGCTGGCTCGACCGCGGAGTGGACGGCTTCCGGATGGACGTGATCAACCTCGTCTCGAAGGACGTCGGAGCCGTCGACGGCGAGCAGGGCGGCGCGGGCATCGTCGGAGGGGTGGGTCCGCGGCTCCACGAGTACCTCCGCGAGATGCACGAGGCCGTGTTCGCGCACCGCGAGGGCTCCTTCCTCACCGTCGGCGAGATGCCCGGGGTCACCCTCGAGGAGGCGGTGCTCGTGACCGATCCCGAGCGGCGTGAGCTCGACATGGTCTTCCAGTTCGAGCACGTCGGCATCGACCACGGAGTCGACAAGTTCCACCCGGTGCCGCTGGACCTGGTCGCCTTGAAGGCCAACCTCGCGCGCTGGCAGGACGGCCTGGCCGAGCGCGGCTGGAACAGCCTGTACCTCGGCAACCACGACCAGCCGCGTCTCGTCTCGCGCTTCGGGGACGACGGCGCGCACCGCTACGAGTCCGCGACCCTCTGGGCGACGCTCCTCCACCTCCAGCGCGGCACGCCGTACATCTACCAGGGCGACGAGATCGGGATGACGAACGTCCCGTTCGCCGGCATCGAGGACTTCCGCGACGTCGAGTCCCTGAACTACTGGGCCGAGGCCGTCGGCGAGCGCGGCGAGGACCCGGCGACCGTGCTCGCCGGGCTGCGCGCGCAGAGCCGCGACAACGCCCGCACGCCGGTGCAGTGGGACGACAGCCTCCAGGCCGGCTTCACGACCGGCGAGCCGTGGATCGCGGTCAACCCCAACGCCGCCGAGGTGAACGTCGCCGCCGATCGGGCCGCCGAGCGGTCGGTCTTCGAGTACTACCGGGCGCTGATCGCGCTGCGGCACGCCGACGAGACGGTGCAGCTGGGCCGCTTCGCGCTGCTGGAGCCCGAGCACCCCGCGCTCTTCGCCTTCACGCGCACCGGACCGGGCGAGCTGCTCGTCGTCGGGAACGTGTCCGGTGAGCCGCTCGAGGTGCCGCTGCTCGAGGAGTGGGCGGCTGCCGAGACGGTCCTCGGCAACGTCGCCGGTGCGACCGGGTCGACGCTCGGCCCGTGGGAGGCGCGCATCCTGCGCCGCTGAACCTCGCCGCGCCCCGCTCCGAGCCCGGCGCGGGGCGCGGCGCCCGACGGCGGCGGACCAGCCGGCGAGAGCCTCAGGCGGAGACGCGGTCCAGCTGGGCGATGTCGCTCCGGGTCAGTGGGAGCGCGGCCGCCGCGAACAGCGACTCGAGCTCCGCGGCGTTCCGGGCCCGGACGATCGCCGCCGAGACCTCCTGGTGCGAGAGCACCCAGGCGAGCGCGACCACGCCGGGCTCCGTGCCGTGGGCCCCGGCGATCTCGTCGAGGGCAGCGAGCACGCGGGAGCCGTGGCGGCCGACGTAGTCCAGGCCCGCCTCGAACAGGGCCGACTCCGGCTCGTCCGTGCGGCTGCGCAGGGCGCCGGTGAGGTAGCCGCTCGCCAGGGGCAGCCGCGCGAGGGTGCCGAGCTCGAGCCGCACCACCTCGGGCGCGACGTCGGTCTCGTAGGTCCGGCGCTCCATCAGGCTGTACTCCGACACGACGGCCGAGAGCGACGGCAGCGCGAATGCGGTCGCCGTCTCGTGCAGCGCCGTGATCGCGGCTCCGCTGAAGTGCGCGGCGCCCAGGGCGCCGACCGAGCCGTCCGCCAGGAACGGCGCGACCGCCGCCAGGCTGTCGGCGATGGGGATCCCGGGGTCCTCGCTGTCGAACGAGAGCAGGTCGATCCGGGTGCCGAGCCGCTCGAGGCTCCCCTCGACCGCGATGCGGACGTCCTCCGGGGCGAGGCCCGGCGCGTCCGGGTGCCGGCCGACCTTCGTCGCGACCAGCATCCGCTCGCGCAGCCCGCTCTGCTCGAGCCAGCGGCCGATCATGTACTCGCTCCGACCGGTCGCGTAGTGGTCCGCGGTCGAGATCAGGGTGCCGCCGAGACGGCCGAAAGCGTCGAGCACCTCGGTGGTGTCGTCGATCCCGGCGGCCCAGCCGAAGACGGAGCCGTCGAGGGCGAGCGGATGCACGGGGAGGCCGGTCCGACCCAGGGTGCGTGAGAGGAGCAGCGTCTCCGGCTCGGTGGCCAGGGGCGTCGGGTCGGTCACGGAGTCCTCCGGTCGGGGCGGTGCGGCGCGGTCCCGCCACCGTACCCCATGCCCCCGCCGACGACGGACGCCCGCCCCACCGGAGTGGGACGGGCGTCACGGTCGTGCAGGAGGGATCAGCTCTCGGCGGGAGCCTCGACCTCGGCCTCCTCGGCCACGACGGGCGCGAGGGACAGCTTGCCGCGGTCGTCGATCTTGGTGATCTGGACGAGCAGCTTCTGGCCGACTCCGAGGACGTCCTCGACGTTCTCGACGCGCTTGCCGCCGGCGAGCTTGCGGACCTCGCTGATGTGCAGCAGTCCGTCCTTGCCGGGGAGGAGCGAGACGAACGCGCCGAAGGTCGCGAGCTTGACGACGGTTCCGAGGAACTGCTCGCCGACCTCGGGGTTGGTCGGGTTCGCGATGGCGTTGACCTGCGCACGCGCGGCCTCGGCCGACGGACCGTCGACGGCTCCGATGTAGACGGTGCCGTCCTCCTCGATGGAGATGTCGGCGCCGGTCTCGTCCTGGATCGCGTTGATCGTCTTGCCCTTGGGGCCGATCAGCTCGCCGATCTTGTCGACGGGGATCTGCACCGAGATCACGCGGGGCGCGGTCGGGGCCATCTCGTCGGGCTGGTCGATGGCCGCCGTGAGCACCGCGAGGATCGTGGTGCGGGCGTCCTTGGCCTGCTTGAGCGCGGCGTCGAGCACCGACGACGGGATGCCGTCGAGCTTGGTGTCGAGCTGGATGGCCGTGACGAACTCGGCGGTTCCGGCGACCTTGAAGTCCATGTCGCCGAGCGCGTCCTCGGCGCCCAGGATGTCGGTCAGCGCCGCGTAGCGGGTCTGGCCGTCGACGACGTCGGACACGAGGCCCATCGCGATGCCCGCGACCGGGGCGCGCAGCGGCACTCCGGCGTTGAGGAGCGACAGGGTCGACGCGCAGACCGAGCCCATCGAGGTCGAGCCGTTGGAGCTCAGCGCCTCGGAGACCTGGCGGATCGCGTAGGGGAACTCCTCGCGGCTCGGCAGCACCGGCACGAGGGCGCGCTCGGCGAGGAAGCCGTGCCCGATCTCGCGACGCTTCGGCGATCCGACGCGGCCGGTCTCACCGGTCGAGTAGGGCGGGAAGTTGTAGTGGTGCAGGTACCGCTTCTTGGTGACGGGCGACAGCGAGTCGATCTGCTGCTCCATCTTGAGCATGTTCAGCGTGGTGACGCCCAGGATCTGGGTCTCGCCGCGCTGGAAGATGGCCGAGCCGTGGACGCGCGGGATGACCTGCACCTCGGCGTCGAGCGGGCGGATGTCGGCCAGGCCGCGTCCGTCGATGCGCACGCCGTCGCGGAGGATGCGGCCGCGGACGACCACCTTCGTGACGGACTTGTACGCCGCTCCGACCTGGTTGTAGGCCTCGGCCGAGAGCTGGCCCGAGGCGATGCGCTCGGCGATCTGCTCCTTGACGCGCGCCTTGAGGGCGTCGTCGGCGTCCTGCCGCTCGACCTTGTCGGCGATCTGGTACACGCGGACGAGCTCGTCGTAGCTGAGCTCGGCGACGTTGTCGTAGGTCTCCTGCGCGTAGGGCAGGAACACCGGGTAGTCCTTGACCGGCTTCGCGGTCTCGGCGGCGAGCTTCGCCTGCGCCTCGACGAGTGCGCGGAGGAAGGGCTTGGCGGCCTCGAGGCCCTCGGCGACGACGTCCTCGCTGGGCTTGGTCGCACCCGCCTTGATGAGGTTCCAGGAGGACTCCGTGGCCTCGGCCTCGACCATCATGATGGCGACGTCCGAGGAGCCGTCCTCGTTGGTGACGACGCGGCCCGCGACGGTGAGGTCGAAGACGGCGTTCTCCAGCTGGGAGGCCTTGGGGAAGGCGACCCACTGGTCGTTGCCGGAGCCGTCGGACATGAGCGCCAGGCGGACGCCGGCGACCGGGCCGGAGAACGGCAGGCCGGAGATCTGCGTGGACGCGCTCGCGGCGTTGATCGCGAGGGCGTCGTAGAACTCGTCCGGCGCGATGCTGAGGACCGTGATGACGATCTGGACCTCGTTGCGCAGGCCCTCGACGAACGAGGGGCGCAGCGGCCGGTCGATCAGACGGCAGACCAGGATCGCCTCGGTGGAGGGGCGGCCCTCGCGGCGGAAGAACGAGCCGGGGATCTTGCCGGCGGCGTAGGAGCGCTCCTCGACGTCGACGGTCAGCGGGAAGAAGTCGAAGTTGTCCTTCGGGTTCTTCGAGGCCGACGTGGCCGAGAGGAGCATGGTGTCCTCGTCGAGGTAGGCGGCGACGGCGCCCTGAGCCTGCTGCGCGAGGCGGCCGGTCTCGAAGCGGACGGTGCGGGTGCCGTACGAGCCGTTGTCGAGAACGGCTTCGGCGAATGTGATTTCAGGACCTTCCAAGAGGTCTGTCTCCTTAACGTCTGCAGCGGCGCCCCTTCTGGGCGCCGGCGTTCGTCGGAGCAGCGGTCCGGTCAGGAATCGAGACGATCCCACGGCAGGGCTTCGCGCCGTGCCGTCGTGTGGAGGGCGTTCGTGCTGGCCACCAGTAGAAGAGCTCCGGGCTGTCGCGACCTGTGCCGCGAGCGGGACGTGCCGCCTGCGACTCGTGCCGCGGCGGCCCGTGCTCTGTCGCACGCTGCCGCCGTCCGGGACTCCACCACCGAGGACCAGCTTCCTGCCGGCCTGCTCCGTGGCTCGAATCCTGGGTCGACCGGCGGTCGCTTTCGGATTCGGAACCGGTTCATGCTATCAGCCGCGGTGCGGTTCCTCCATGGACCGCGCCGACCCGGCGGGCCCTCCGCCCGTCAGCCCCGCGTCTCGTGCATCAGCAGCTCGACGCGCAGCCCGCCCCTCACCGTCACGATGCGGGCCGGCACGCGGGGCGACCTCCCCGCCTCCGAGAGCCGGGCGAGGGCGGCCTCGACCACGTTCTCGAGACCGCGCGGCACCTGGCCGACGAGCCCCGAGGGGCGCTGGGCCGCGAACAGGCGGACCGGCATCGGAGCGTCCACGCGCTCCTCCTCCGCGGTGCGGCGCGGGATCACGGCCGTGACCTCGTCTTCGCCGAGGGCGAGCACCCGCGCGATCTCGTCCTGGTGCGGCCGGGAGTCGGCGAGGCGGAGGAGGGTGTCGCCGCGCCGCGACTTCGGGCGCAGCTCGTAGTCGTAGTCGTCGAGCTTGCCCGAGCCGCGGTCGTCGGAGGGGAGGGGGTTCGCGTCGCCGCGTCCGAACGGGAAGAGCTTCATGCCCCCATTGTCCAGCGCGCGGCCCCTCCCCCGCTCGCGTCAGGCGGTGCGCCGCATCCGGGCGATCGCCGCGAGCACCAGGACGAGCACGACGGCGACGAAGCCGAGCAGGACCGGGACGGCCGGCAGGAGCGCGAGCGCGGCACCGATCGCCAGGACCGGCACCGCGAGGCCGAGGTAGGCGGCGAGGAACACGGCCGCGAGCACCTCGCCTCGGGTCTCGTCGGTGGCGAGCGAGCCGGCGACTCCGAGCGCCAGGCGGAAGAGCAGGCCCACGCCCGCTCCCGCGAGCACCCCGCCGACGATGAAGGCGGACACCGAGACGATCACGGCGCCGGTCGCGACCAGCAGCAGCCCGGCCGTCAGCGCCACGGCCGCGAGGCGGAGCGCCGTCCGCGAGGACAGCCGGATCGAGACCAGCTGCGCGACGGCTCCGGCGGCGAAGACCCCGAAGGAGACCGCGCCCGCCTCGAGGTGGGAGGTCTCGCCGAAGCGCCCGGCGAGGAAGGTCGGCGCCAGCGAGGTGAAGAGGCCGAACACGGCGAACCCGGCGAACGCGCCGACCGCGGCCGAGAGGAAGACGCCGCGGGACGCGGCCGGCACGGCCAGGCGCTGCGGACGGTACGCCGGGAGGACCTCGCGCCGCTCGACCGTCTCGGGGACGAGCGCGACGCCGATCCCGAGGACGACCAGGAGGACGAGGAACACGGCGTACGGGACGACCAGGGGCTCGCGCACCGTCACGGCGAACACCCCGCCGACGAGCGGGCCGAGCGCCAGCCCGCCCATGTTCACCAGGGCGGAGACGGCGCGGGAGGTGCCGGGGCCCTCCTCCGGGCGGGCGACGGCGCGCAGCTCCGAGAGATGGGCGGTGGCCGTCGCGGTGAGCGCGCCGACGCCGAGCCCGGTCAGCAGGCGGGCGAGGATCAGCCCGGGCACGTCCGGCCAGAGCAGGAACACGGCGGCCGCCAGGACCTCGACGAGGATCGACGCGAGCAGGATCCGGCGGCGGCCGAGCCAGTCGCTGACGTGCCCGGCGAGGAAGAGGCTCGCCACGACTCCGACCGCGTACGCGGCGAAGACCACGGTGACGACGAAGGCCGGGAACCCGTCGCGCTGCTGGTAGATCGCGTAGAGCGGTGTCGGCACGGTCGAGAACGCCATCACCGTGAGGAAGGCGACGGCGATCACCCAGAAGCCGTGACGGTGCGGGAGCTCGCGGCGATGGACGGACGGGAGGGAGCGCTCGGTGGTGGTCACAGTGTCCACAGTGCTCCGCCCCATCATCCGTGTCCAACGGAGGATCTCGGATGAATTGATCGTCCCTGTTGGATAATGGGCGCATGGACGACCGCCAGCTCGCCGCCTTCGTCGCCGTCGCCGAGGAGCTCAGCTTCACCCGGGCGGCCGCGCGCCTGTTCGTCGTGCAGTCGACCCTCTCGGCGAGCATCCGCTCGCTCGAGCAGGAGCTCGGCTCGCCGCTGTTCGCCCGCTCGACCCGGCGGGTGGCGCTCACCGCGGTCGGCGAGGCGCTCCTGCCCTCGGCCCGATCGGCGATCGACAGCCTCGACCGGATGCGCTCGCTCGCGGCCGACGACGCGGCGGGGCTCCGCGGGCGGGTGCGGGTGGGCACCTTCTCCGCCCTCGACCTCGTCGACCTGCCCGGCGCGCTCGGCGTCTTCCGCACTCGGCACCCGCTGGTGGACCTGCTCCTGCGCACCTCGACCACCGGCTCCACCGGTCTCGCCGAGGACCTGCGCCGCGGCCTGCTCGACGCCGCTCTGCTGGCACTGCCGGCGACGCAGCTGCGGGGCCTGGCGGTGACGCGGCTGGTGCGCAGCGACTACGTCCTGCTGGTGGAGAGCGCGCATCCGCTCGCCGCGGCGGGACCGCCCTCCCCGCAGGACCTCGACGGGCTCACCTTCGTGGACACGCCCGCCGGCTTCGGCAACAGGGTCGCCGTCGACCTCGCCTTCCGCGAAGCCGGGGCGTCGCGCCGGGTGGCCACCGAGGTCGCCGATCTGCCGGGGATCCCCCGCTTCGTGCAGGCGGGGCTGGGGCCGGCGATCGTGCCGCGCGCGGGCGTCGAGCCGCTGGAGGGCGTCACGGCCCTCGCGCTCGACTGGCCGGGGCTGGTCTGGGAGCTCTCGGTCTGCACGGCGCCGCGCCCCTCCGCCGCGGTGCAGGCGCTCACGGCCGTGCTGGCGGAGCGCTCGGCCTAGGCCTCAGCCCTCGCGCAGGGGGCCGCGGACGATCGAGTCGCCGGAGTGCTCCGGGTCGTCGTCGAACGGCTCCTGGGAGACGTCCACGAGCGAGTACTCGGCGAGGTCGACGTCGTCGGGCACGGCGAAGACGCCGTCGGTCCCGTCGAGCACGCCGAGGCCGACCAGCCCGGAGGCGTCGGCGGCGAGGAGCCAGACCTCCCGGTACGAGTCGTCCGCGCTCTGCGCATCGAGGTGCACGTGCAGGCGGCGGGCGCCGTCGGCGTCCTCCAGTTCCGCGGTTCCGCTCGCTCCCTGCCAGTCGGGGAGAGCGGCGAGATCAGCGCGAGCCACGACGGCAGTGGTGTCGTCGCTCCGCGAGGCCTGCCACCAGGCTCCGCCCGCGACCCCGATGACGAGCGCGCCGAGAGCTGCCAGAACGGCGCTCAGAGCGCGGGGCCGGCGGCGGCGCGCAGGACGGTGCCGTCCCCGGGGAAGGGCGAGCGGAGGCGGCACGGCAGCCGCCGACGACGGCAGGGCGCCGGGCCCGAGGTCGCCGAGGGCGAGCTCCTCGCGGATGCGGTCCCAGACGATCGCGGGCGGCGCCTCCAGCTCGACAGCACGGCTCGCACGGCCCAGGCCCGCGGCGTGGCCGAGCTCGACCAGCTGCCGGGCGCAGTCGGGGCAGTCGCGCAGGTGGGCCTGCTCGGCGTCGCTCGAGTGCTCGCCGAGGGCGAGCAGGGCGAGCTCGTCGGGATCGAGGTGGGTCATGTGCTGCTCACCTCCAGGCGGGAGCGGAGCCGGTCGAGGCTGCGGCGGATGTGGCTCTTGACGGTACCCAGCGGCAGGCCGGTGCGCTCGGCGATCTCGGTGTGGGTGAGGTCCTCGTAGAAGGCGAGGCCGATCACCCGCCGGGGGACGGGATCCAGGCGGGCCAGCTCGTCGGCGATCAGGATCCGCGCCTCGATGTCGACGGGGGCCTCCCCCTCCTCGACCGGCGTGACGGCGACGAGGGCCTCGGTGAGCCTCCGCTCGCGCGCCCGCGCCTCGTGCGCGTCCGCGATCCTCCTCCGGGAGATCCCCACCAGCCAGGCTCCGAGAGCCGCCCGTCCGGGGTCGAAGCCCGAGCGCGAGGTCCAGGCCGAGACGAAGACGCGCTGCACCACGTCCTCCGCGTCGCCGCGGTCGCCCAGCGAGCGCAGCGCCAGCGTGAAGACCAGCGGCGACCAGCGCGAGTACGCCTCGGCGAGCGCCGCCTCCTCCCCTGCGGCGAAGCGGCGGCTGAGCCGGGCCACGAGAGCGCTGTCGGCCTCGGCGCCGTCGGCGGGCTCGATGGTCTCGATCAGGGGATCCCTCCAGGGCTGCGGGGAGCGCTGCCGCCCGGGGGCGTGCGGCGCTGCGAGGCTCATCGTACGTCGCTGAGGCTCGGGCGGGCGGATCAGCCGGCCGGGACGGCCGTGACCACCACGTTGCTGAGGTAGTGGCGGGTGTCGTAGTCGAAGTCGCCGCCGCAGGTGATCAGGACCAGCCGCGGCGGTCCGTCGGCGGCGAACACGGCCGAGAGGTCGACCGTGGTCTTCTCCGTGGTCTCCACCGTCGAGACGGTGTACGCGCGCTCCGAGCCGTCCGCGCCGGTGAGGGTCACGGTCTGGCCCGGGACCGCCTCCTTCAGCTCGACGAACGGCCCGAGGCCGTAGGCGAGGGAGTCGACGTGCGCGGCGATCACGACCGTGCCCTCCGGCTCGTCGAGGCCGGCGCCGAAGCGGTACCAGCCGGCGACCTGCGTGTCGGGCACGAGCTCCATCGTGCCGTCGTCCGCGACTCCGACCGGCTCGACGGCCATGTCGACGGGGAGCCCGTCGACGACGAGCCGCTCGGGAGCGAGCGCGGTGGGGGCGGGGGTCGCGCCGAGCCGGGCGTCCGCCACCGGGACGGACGGCACCGCTTCCGGCAGGGCCGCCGCGGGCGAGGAGGGGACCGTGGCCGGCACCGGCTGCTGGGGCGCCGAGGAGACGGCGGCGGGAGCGGGCTCCACCCGGGACTCCTGCGCCGCGCATCCGGCGAGACCGGCACCAGCCACGATCAGCCCGACCACGGCGAGGACGCGCAGAGGGAAGGGGCTCCGGCTCATGGCGTCCTCCTGGGTCGTGGTCGGGGGTGCCGGGACGGCCGCGCTCCAGCACGGCCGACCCGGCGGTCGGATCCTCGGGTCAGCGACGCGAGGCGGCGGTGCGGCGGCCGATCAGCACAGCGCCGGCAGCGGCGAGGGCGGCGAGCAGTGCTCCGCCCCACCAGCCCGCGGCGGCGTCGGGGCGGTTGTCCGCCGCGAGGCCGGCCTCACCGGCGGGGACGCCCGACGGCGAGGAGTGCAGCCCATCGATGGTCTGCGTCGCGAGAGCGAGGTTGCCCTTCTCCAGGCTGCCCCAGGCGTAGACGATCGTGTTCACGCCCTCCTGGACCTGCACGTCGGCCGGGCCGATGACCGGCGCGGTGGTCCCGGTCGCGGCGACCACGGTCGAGATCGTGGCCGGGGCGAGGTTCAGCACGCCCTCGTTCGGGTTCGTCACATTCGTCAGGACGGGCGACCCTCCGGCGAGGATGTCCACGGCCGGAGCGGCGGCGATGTGGCGGACCGTGAGCCGGCCCTCGCCCGCGGCGGTCTTCGAGATGTCATTGGTGAAGAGGGTCGCGGTGGGGGTGTTGTCCGGCTTGAGGTGCGCCGCGACGGTGTAGCTCTTCCCCGCCTCGAGGCTGATGTCGATCGGGCCGATCACGGGGGCGCTGGCGTCCGCGGCGGTGGAGGCCGTGATGGCGACCTTGTAGGTGCCGGTGGGGAGGTCGAGCGGGCCGGCGAGCGAGCCGGGGGTGAAGTCGTCGAGCGTCAGCTTGCCGTCGACGTAGACGTCGACCGGAGTGTCGGGGACGGCGTGCAGGACCGAGAGGTCGGCCGAGTCGGCGTCGGCGGCGGCGGCGGGCGTGGCGGCGATGCCGACGACGGCCAGGGTTCCGATGCAGGCACCGGCGAGCAGGCTGCGGGAGAAGCGGGAGGTGGTCACGGTGTTCCTCTTGCACGATGGGACCCGCGTGGGGTCGGGGGGTGGTCGAGAAGGGCCTTCACCACTACTTCCGGCCGAGGCGCCTCCTCGGATGCACCCGGTCTGAGATTCCTCGAAAGAATTCCCACCGGACGCGTCGAGGGCCCCTCGCAGCGCTGGCCCGAGCGACCGCGCCGGGCTAGCCTCCGACCAGGAGGTGCGGAGGATGGGCAGGCGCGGCGTGGTCCTCCTCCTCGCCGCCGCGGCGCTCACCACGGCGGCGGTCGCGGGCGTGCAGGGCTCCCTCGCCCCCCGGGCGCCGGTCGCCGACCAGTCCGCCGCCGCCTCCGACGCCCCCGCCCAGTGCGACGACGCGCGGGAGCTGCTGGCCGCCTCGTCCGCCTTCGAGGGCGGAGCGGGCGTGCCGGCCGGCCACCTCGTGGCCTGCCTCGACGAGGACCACCGGCGCCTCACGATCCACAACCGCACCCCCGTCGTCTGGAGTCTCGGCGACTCCTCGGTGCGGGGCGTGACGAGCGGGACGGACGGAGTGACGGGGCTGCTGAGCCTGCACGCGTCGCAGTCCTCCTCCGGGCTGCTCCTCGCACCCGGATCGGCGGCCTCGGTCTCGGCCGGCGACGGGAGGATCAGACCGCGGCCCGACGAGCCCTCGACCCGGCTGCAGCTCGCGCTCACCGCGGTGGTCGCGGCTCAGGATCAGGCGATCGGCCCCTCCGCCGGTCCCGACAGCATCATCCGCGGCGCCGCGCTCACCTGCGCGGTCGTGGTCGCGGAGTCGGACACCGGCTGGCGGGTGACCTCGCCGCGGGCTCTCGCCGCGGCGGCCGAGGACCCGGTGTGCGAGCGCGACTGGGCCCGCGCCCAGCGCAGCGCGGCGGCGTGGCGGATCGCCCTGCCCGGGCTCGTCGACGCCGTGGAGGCTCCCGGCCGCCCCGAGGAGGACACGGCGCTCCAGCGGGCCGCCGCCGACTGGTTCTCGGCCTCGAGCGGCTACTCGTGGGGCGGAATCGACCGCCCCGCTCCCCTGCCCTGACCGGCGCCGCGCGCCTCGTCCGCCCGGGAACGCGGAACGGGCCGCCCTCCGCGAGGAGGACGGCCCGTTCGGCAAGAAGTTCGCGGTGTCATCGAGACCGCGCCCTGCTCCGGGAGGAGCTAGCGGCGCAGACCGAGACGCTCGATCAGCGAGCGGTAGCGGTTGATGTCCACATCCGACAGGTAGCCGAGGAGTCGACGACGCTGACCCACGAGCAGCAGCAGACCACGACGCGAGTGGTGGTCGTGCTTGTGCTCCTTGAGGTGCTCGGTGAGGTCCTTGATCCGCTTGGTCAGGACGGCCACCTGCACCTCGGGGGATCCGGTGTCACCGGGGTGGGTCGCGTACTCTTCGATGATCGCCTTCTTGACATCTGCTTCGAGTGCCATATATGGGATCCCCTCTCTCTCGTTGCGCGGTGCCCGGCGCCTGATGCGTGGGCTCTCTTGATCCGCGGCCGTCGAACGGCAACCGGACGACTCTACCAGAGGGAGGGCGGTATCAGGAGCCGGTGGCCCGGTTCCAGAGCACGACGAGCCACGGCGAGACCAGCAGCTGCCAGTAGACGAGCACGAGGACGTTGAGGACCACGCCGATCCAGCCGGCGATCGGCGGACGCTTCTCGCGACGCCGGGCGCGGAGGGTGGAGACGGCGAGCAGGATCCCGGCGAGCAGGACCGCGTGCACGAGCGCGGTGTAGAGCACGCCGACCAGCAGGTCGCTGACGGCCTGGTCGCCCGGGTAGGCGCCGAGCGAGATCAGGGCGTACCAGACGAAGAACGACAGCGGGACCGCGAGGACGGCCAGGAGGACCGAGACGATCCCGGCTCCGTAGCGGCGGAGGAAACCGCGAGCTCCCGAGGCCGTGGCACCGGTCCGAGCGGCTCCGGCGCGGACGCCGCCCGTGGAGCTGCGCCGACCGCCCGTGGCGGCCGCCGCGCGACGCGCGCCCGCCTCGGCGGCGGTGCGGATCGAGCGTCGCGAGGGGGCGGCTCCGGCTGCTCGCGGGGCAGGAGGACCCTGACGCCCGGGCGCGCCGTCGGATGACGTGCTCATGCCTCTCACCCTAGGGGATGACCCCTGAGCCCCCGGATCGGCGCGACGCGGCCCGCCGGGGCGGCGGAGTCAGCAGAATGGAGCGAGTGAGCCAGACCCCCCGCGCCCCCCGGCGCAGCCACGTCCTCGACGTCTCCCCCCTCCGCGAGTCCCCGGCCTTCGCCCGGCTCTGGGCCGGCAACGTGATCTCGGGCATCGGCGGCCAGATGACGATCGTCGCGGTCGGCCTGCACATCTACGAGCTCACCGGATCGACCCTCGCGGTCGCGCTGGTCGGCGTGGTGGCGCTGGTCCCGACCGTGATCGCCGGCCTCTACGGCGGGATGCTCGCCGACGCGTTCGACCGCCGCCTGGTGCTCCTGCTCGCCGCGGTCGTGGCCTGGGGCTCGACCGCGGGGATCGCGGCCCTCGCCTGGCTCGGCGCCGAGACCCCGCTCTCCCTCTACGTGCTCACCGCCGTGAACGCGGTGGCGACGACGGTGATCGTGACCACCCGGATGACGCTGGCTCCGCGGCTGCTCCGCACCGAGCTGGTCCCCGCCGCCGCCGCGCTGGGCGGCATCGCGAGCGGAGTCGAGGTGACCGTGGGGCCCGCCCTCGCCGGCGTGCTGGTCGCCTCCTCCGGCTTCGCGATCACGTACACGATCGACGTCGTGCTGTTCCTCGCCGCGTTCCTCGGCATCGCGGGGCTGCCGGCGCTCGTGCCCGAGGGCGAGCGGCAGCGGCCGGGGCTGGAGTCCCTCCGCTACGGCCTGGGCTTCCTGAAGGGCGCCCCGAACATCCGGATGTCCTTCCTGGTCGACATCGTGGCCATGACCTTCGGACAGCCGCGCGTGGTCTTCCCGGCGGCCGCCGCCGTGCTGCTCGGCGGGGGCGCGGTGACGGTGGGCGCCCTCACGGCCGCGTTCGCGATCGGGGCGCTGATCAGCGGCGTCTTCTCCGGCCGGCTCACCGGTGTCCGCCGGCAGGGCCTCGCGATCGGCCGCTCGATCCAGGTGTACGGAGCGTTCGTGGTCGCGTTCGGCGCGGTCCTGCTCGGTGCCGCACTCGTGCAGCACGACGCGTCGGCGCCGAACGCGGTGCTCATCGCACTGGCGGCGGTCGCCCTGGCCGGCGCGGGCGCCTCCGACAACGTCAGCTCGATCTTCCGGCAGACGATGCTGCAGACCGCGGTCCCCGACAACATGCGGGGTCGGCTCCAGGGCGTGTTCATCGTCGTGGTGACGGGCGGCCCGCGGGTCGGCGACCTCTACACGGGACTGCTCGCCTCGGTCGCGCTGCTCTGGCTGCCGCCGCTCGCGGGCGGGCTCGCGATCATCGCGATCCTCGCCGCGGTGCTGCGACTCCGACCGGGGTTCCGTGGGTACGACGCCCTGCACCCGACGGCCTGAGCGGAGGGGCGTCTCCCTCGAGCCGGACGGGACAGCGCGCCCGCCCGCTCGGCTCAGGCCGGCGGACGGGCGCGCCGGGGATCAGTCGCCGGAGGCCGCGTCGGCGCCGCCGCCGTCGGTCAGCCGGTCGTCCGAGACCAGTCCGCTGTCGTCGTCGCGGCCCTCGACCCGCACCGGGCGGTAGACGTGGAAGCCGTCGTCGTCGGGCTCCAGCTCCCAGACCACCTCGACCTCCTCGCCGTCGATGTCGGCCAGGCGGGTGAAGGAGCGCTGCGGGGAGCCGTCGATCATCTCGAGGCGGATGCTCTCCTGCTCCGCTCCGCTGTCGAGGATGGCGGTGTACGTCGATTCGGTGTCCATGCCTCGACGCTAGACACGCGCGGGGAGGCGTCGCCACCCCTTGCGGCGGCGCACGGTCCGCGTAGCGTCGGCACCATGACCGACACCGACATCACTCCCGCCGACTCCGACGACCGCGAGCAGATCACCGAGATGGTGAAGAGCGCCGGGATCGGGCTCCTCACCACCGTCAACGCCACCGGGCAGCTCGTCAGCCGTCCGCTCAAGGCCCAGGACATCGACTTCGACGGCGCGCTGTGGTTCTTCACGCAGGACCCGTCGCCCAAGGTCGACGACATCCGCGCGAACCCGAGCGTCAACGTCGCCTTCGAGTCGAAGAAGGGCTACCTGTCGGTGGCCGGCTCGGCGACCGTCGTGCACGACCCGGCGAAGGTGGACGAGCTGTGGTCCCCGGCCGTCGCCGGCTGGTTCCCCGACGGCAAGGACGACCCGACCGTCGCGCTGATCCGCGTCGAGGCCGAGACCGTCGAGCTGTGGGCGACCGACGA
Organism: Rathayibacter sp. AY1D5; assembly: GCF_002932515.1. Lineage (NCBI taxonomy): Bacteria > Bacillati > Actinomycetota > Actinomycetes > Micrococcales > Microbacteriaceae > Rathayibacter > Rathayibacter sp. AY1D5. The sequence continues at coordinate 27,966 of NZ_PSVU01000006.1, read as the reverse complement.
GCCCCGTCCGGTCGTGCTGTTCAAGGTCCTCAAGGCCGCCGTCACCGGCGGACAGCCCGACATCGGCGAGAACCGCACCGTCTCCTTCGAGTGATCCCTCCCCCCGAGGCGCCGCCGGGGCGCGGCGCCTCGGGGGTACAGGCGTCAGGCGCCGCCGAAGCGCTCGGTGCGGACGCGCTCGGGCGCGTGGCCCTGCTCGACCAGGGCGGTGGCGACGGCCTCGACGAACGAGGTCGGGCCGCACACGTAGACGGTCGGCTCGAGCGGGGCCGGCAGAGCCGCCTCGGCGAGCAGCTCCGGAGTGACGCGGCCGGCCGGACGCGCCGCTCCCGCCGGCGCCACCCGGGTGAAGACGTGGTCCACCGCGACTCCGCCCGTCGCGGCCGGCCGCTCGGCGAGCGCCGCCAGCTCCTCGCGGTAGTAGGCGAAGACGGGCGAGCGGACCGAGTAGAGCAGCTGCATCCGCGCCGCGCTCCCGGACCGGGCGTGCTCGCGCGCCATCGCCATCAGCGGCACCACGCCGCTCCCGCCCGCGATCAGCTGCACCGGCTCCGCCTGCTCGGGGCGCCAGACGAACCAGCCGCCGATCGGACCGCGGATCTCGAGCCGGTCGCCCGCTTCGAGGCCGTCGACCAGGTACGGGGAGACCTCCCCGTCGTCCAGCCGCTCGACCGCGAGCTCGACCCGCTCCCCGTCGGCCGGGGCGCCGATCGAGTAGGAGCGGCTCGCCTGGTAGCCGTCGGGCGCGGTGAGGCGCACGTCGAGGTGCTGCCCCGCCAGGTGGCCCGGCCACCCGGGCACGCGGAGCACCAGGAGGCGCGACGTGGGCGTGAGCGGCGCGACCGACTCGGCCACCGCCTCCGTCCACATCACCAGTAGCGCTCCTCTTTCCAGGGGTCCCCGTGCATGTGGTAGCCGTTCTGCTCCCAGAAGCCGGGCTCGTCGCCGGGCATCAGGCGGAGCGTCCGGACCCACTTCGCGCTCTTCCAGAAGTAGAGGTGCGGCACGAGGAGCCGGGCGGGGCCGCCGTGCTCGGCCGCGAGGGGCTTCCCCTCGAACTCGGTGACGACCCAGGCCCTCCCGCCGCGGATCTCGGCGAGCGGGAGGTTCGTCGTGTAGCCGCCGAAGCTCTGCGCCATGACGAAGCCGGCGTCCGTCTCCAGGCCCTCCAGCAGCGTGTCGACCGAGACGCCCCGCCAGCTGGTGCCGAGCTTCGACCACCGGGTCACGCAGTGGATGTCGGTGTGGACGTCCTCGTGCGGGAGCGCGTCGAACTCCGCCCGGTTCCAGCGGCGGACGCCCGCGGGGCCGCCGTCGATGGAGAAGGCCCACTCGTGGATGTTCGGGGTGGGCCCGATCGAGAGGACCGGGAAGCCGTTCTCGAGGTGCTGGCCCGGCGGGAGGTCCGGGTCCGCCTCCCTCTTGCCGAAGAAGCCCCGCGTGATGATGCCCATGTCCGCCCTCGTCGTCCTCGGGGCCTGGCCCCGGATCGCTGGAAACCGCTCGTCGCGCTCACGCTACCGCTCGGCGCTACCGCATGCGGGCCCGCCGGGCGAGCCCGGGACCGTGTCGGACGTCGGTGCCAGGATCGGGGCATGAGACGAACCGTCGTGCCGCCGTACCTCCTCGTCCGCATCGCCCGCCTCGACGATCCGGCCTTCGCCCGGGCCGCGCGGGCCGCGAGCCGCTCGCTCGAGCAGGACGTGCCGTTCCGGCGCGTCCGGCCCGGAGAGCCCGCGCCCGACCGCGGGGCGCCGACCGCCGCCGCGACGTCCTCGCCGCGCACCCGCGTGCAGTCGCTCCAGCGCACCATCGCGGACGCGCGGACCGAGGAGACCCTGCCCGGCACGGTCGTCCGCCGCGAGGGCGAGGAGGCCACGGGGGACGCGGCCGTCGACGAGGCGTACGACGGCCTCGGCGCGATGTCGGCCTTCCTGCAGGGTGCGTACGGCCGCGACTCGATCGACGACGCCTGGCTTCCGCTCGACGCGACCGTGCACTTCGGCGACGACTACGACAACGCCTTCTGGGACGGCTCGCGGATGGTCTTCGGCGACGGGGACGGCCAGGTGTTCCGCCGCTTCACCGTCTCGCAGAGCGTGATCGGCCACGAGCTCGCCCACGGCATCACCGAGTACACGGCGAACCTCGTCTACCGCGGCCAGTCCGGAGCGCTCAACGAGTCGGTCTCGGACGTGTTCGGAGCCCTGCTGGAGCAGTACGGCGCCGGCCAGAGCGCCGACGAGGCGAGCTGGCTGATCGGCGAGGGGCTCTTCACCGACGAGGTGCAGGGCACGGCCCTGCGGTCGATGATCGCCCCCGGCACCGCGTACGACGACGACGTCCTCGGCTCCGACCCGCAGCCGGGCTCGATGGCCGACTACGTCGAGACCGACGACGACAACGGCGGAGTGCACATCAACTCGGGGATCCCCAACCGCGCGTTCGCCGTGGCGGCGACGACCCTCGGCGGGAAGGCGTGGGAGCGCGCAGGGCAGGTCTGGTACGACGTGCTGACCGGGGGCGTCCTCACCGCGACGGCCGACTTCGAGGCGTTCGCCGCGCTCACCGTGCAGGCCGCCGCCGAGCGCTACGGATCCGGCTCCGAGGTCGAGGCCGCCGTGCGCACCGGCTGGACGACGGTCGGCGTGACCCTGTCCGCCTGAGCCGGTCCGATCGAGGGCGGAGGCGGGTAGCATCGCGCGCATGGACGTCATCGTGTCGCGCAGCGGCGGAGTCGCCGGCCTCCGCCGGGTGTGGCGGGTCGACGTCGAGCAGCAGCCCGACGAGGGCGCGTGGCGCGACCTGCTCGGCTCGCTCCCCTGGGACGCCGCCGACGGCGAGTCCCCCGGCCGGGCCGACCGCTTCGTCTACGAGATCCGTGTGCAGACGCACCATGTCCGCCTCGGCGAGACCGAGCTCGACGGAGCCTGGCGCGAGCTGGTCGACCGCGTGAAGAAGGCGCAGCCCCGCTAGGAGCTGCGCCTTCTTCACGTGCTCGGAGCTACTCGGTGCCGAGCAGGTCGATCACGAAGATCAGGGTCTTGCCGGAGAGCGGGTGCCCTCCACCGGCCGGGCCGTACGCCAGCGCGGGCGGGCAGATCAGCTTGCGGCGGCCGCCGACCTTCATCCCCGGGATGCCCTGCTGCCAGGCGCGGATGAGGTTGTTGAGGGGGAAGTTGATCGACTGGTCGCGGCTCCAGGAGGAGTCGAACTCCTCGCCGGTGTCGTACTCGACGCCGAGGTAGTGGACCTCGACGGTCGAGCCGGGCTGCGCCTCGGCGCCGTCGCCGACGACGATGTCCTCGACGACGAGGGTGTCGGGGGCCGGGCCCTCAGGGGCGTCGACCTCGGGCTTGGTCAGGTTCTCGCTGCTCATGCCTCGATTCTACGGCGCTCGGGAGCGGAGTCTGGGAGCGGGCTGCGAGCACTCACTCCACGAGCGTGAGGCGCTGCGTCGGCCGGGTCATCGCGACGTAGAGCGATGCGGCGCCGCGCTCGCCGGTCTGCGCGATGAGGCGAGGCCGGGCGATGATCACGGAGTCGAACTCGAGCCCCTTGGCGTCGTTCGTCGACAGCACGGCGATCGCGCGGTCGAGCCCGGTCGCTCCGCGGCCCACCTCCCGGCCGAACCGCTCCTCGAGGCGCTCGGCGATCGCGGCGAGGTCGTCGTCGGGCGCGATGACCGCGAGCGTCCCCTCCGCCTCGATCGCCCGGTCCTCGACGACGGCCCCCAGCACCCGCTCGGCGAGGCTCGCGTCGCCGCGGTCGCGGATCGTCCGCACCGGCCACTCGGTGGAGCGCACGGCCTCCCCCGGCGTGATCTCCAGCCCGTTCTCGCGCGCCGTCCGCTCGGCGAAGGCGACGATCTGCGCGGGCGTGCGGTAGTTGACCGTCAGCTCCTCCAGACGCCACGGCGCCGCCTCCACTCCCCGGCCCTGGCGGCCGAAGGTGTCGCGGAGCGCGGCGTCCCAGCTCGAGGCGGCGGAGGCGCCGGACGCCTGCGCGACGTCGCCCACGATCGTGAACGAGCGCATCGGGCAGCGGCGCAGCAGCACCCGCCACTGCATCGGCGAGAGCTCCTGCGCCTCGTCGACCACGACGTGCCCGTAGGTCCAGGTGCGGTCGGCCACGGCCCGCTCGGCGGTGGTGCCGAGCACCGAGCGCTCGGCGAAGCCGGCCGCGAGGTCCTTGGCGTTGACGAGGCCGTCGACGCCCATGTTGCGGATGGCGGCCTCCGCGTTCTCGACGTCGCGCTTGCGCTGCTCCTTCTCGGCCTTCTTCGAGGCGTCGGCGAGGTCGTCGTAGGCGCCGAGCAGCTCCGCGGCCTCGTCGAGCAGCGGCACGTCGGAGACCGTGAACGGAGCGTCGCGGTCGCGGCGGAGGAGGGAGCGCTGCGCAGCGGTCCAGCGCGGCGTGAGCGTCGCGAACCAGTTCGGACGGGCGTAGAGGTCCTGCAGCAGCTTCTCGGGGGTCAGCGGGATCCACGCGGTGTTGAGAGCGACGCGGACGTCGTGGGCGGTCCGCACGTCCTCGCGCAGCACCGCCTCGTCGGCCTCGTCGACCGTGCTGCCGTGGCTCCGCAGCTGATCGGCGAGCTGGCGGGTGAGCTGCGAGAGCAGCGTCTTGACGAAGGAGACGCGCGCCTCGTTGTGCGGCTTGCGGGTGTCGCGCGCCCGGGTGATCGCGCGCTCCACGTCCTGCGGCTCCAGACGGAGCTTCTCGCCGTTGACGTCGAGCACCTGGGTCTCGGCCGGGACGGTCTGGCGGGAGCGGACCGCGCGCTTGAGCAGCTCCGCCATCCGCGCCGAGCCCTTCACGCGGGCGACCGCGGGCACGTCCTCCTCGACGAGGTCGAGGCCCGGGTAGAGCTGGCCGAGCGTCGAGAGGACGACGCCCGTCTCGCCGAGCGAGGGCAGCACCGCCTCGATGTAGCGGAGGAAGGACCGCGAGGGGCCGACGACGAGCACGCCGGAGGAGGCGATGCGGTCTCGGTAGGAGTAGAGGAGGTAGGCGGCCCGGTGCAGGGCGACCGCGGTCTTGCCGGTGCCCGGCCCGCCCTGCACGACGAGCACGCCGCGCAGCTCGGACCGGATGATGCGGTCCTGCTCGCTCTGGATGGTCGCGACGATGTCGTGCATCCGGCCGGTGCGCTGCGCACCGAGGGCCGCCATGAGCGCGCCCTCGCCCTGCAGCACGGTGCCCTCGCGCAGCAGCTCCTCGTCGAAGACCTCGTCCTCGAAGCGGAGGACCTCGCGGCCCCGAGTGGTGAGGTGGCGCCGGGCGCGCGTCCCCATCGGCCGGGCGGCGGTGGCCTGGTAGAACGCGGCCGACTGCGGGGCGCGCCAGTCGAGCAGCAGCGTGTCCTGCTCCTCGTCGCGCAGGCCGATCCGGCCGATGTAGCGGTGCTCGGCGTCGGCGTCCGCGAGCGTCAGCCGGCCGAAGGCGAGCCGGTCGTCGGCGCCGGTGAGCGAGCGGATGCGGTCCTCGTAGAGCCGCGCATAGGCGTCGCGCTCGGAGCGGCTCTGGTGGTTGCCGCCGACGCTCTCGATGCGGACCGTGTCCAGAGCCTCGCGGGCCTGGGCGATCAGCTCGTCGAGGCGGGCGTAGAGCGCCGCCACGTAGTCGCGCTCCCGAGAGAGCTCGGTGGCCTGCACAGTGCTGCCGTCCGTCATCGTCCGCCTTCCGAGGGTCCGCCGCCGCGGGCCGGGAGGCGCGGGATGCGCTCCGGGGGCCGCGGGAAAACAGGCGGTCCAGTCTACCGAGCGATCCGAAGCGGGCCGTGCCGACAGCGGGATCCGGATGCCTCTTGCGCTCGGCGCCGGGGAGGAGCATCCTCTCTCTCACGAAGAGCTCGACGCCCCGTCCGAGCAGCCGGCCCTGCCGCTGCCGCAGGGCGTCGAGCTCTTTCTCGCGGGTGTCCGTCCTCCGTCCGGTCATCGACCGGGAAGAGAACCGGACGGCCCCGCGTTGCACGCCCCATGGCCACTCCGAGCAGCAGCGTCACCGCCCCCTCCCGCGCCTCGATCGACCTCACGGAGTCGGCACGCGCCGGCTGGGAGTCGTGGCTCGCCCGACGCGTCGAGCGCGTCACCGGACCCCGGGGCGATCTCGCCCTCGTCGAGACGCGCTGGCTCGAGCCCGGCGAGAGCGTCGACGACGAGCAGGCGCTGGCCGGCTACGGCCCCTCGGCGACCCTGACGCGGATGCGCCGCGAGAACCTCGACACCGGCGAGCCGGAGTACGGCTACCGCGTCTGGGACGCGGCCTCCGACGGCATCCGCTCCTTCGACGCCATCGAGACCTTCCCGTTCGACGCCGCCTGGGTGCTCGAGGCGTGGTTCGAGCCGGTCGCCGAGGACCGCACCGTCCCGTTCGAGCACCTGCGCGACAACGGCGCCACCCGCGAGCTCGTCGTGCCCGGCGACATCACCTTCTCGCTCGTGGACGACGGGCGCGCCCGCGAGTACACGGTCGCGGCGTTCGACGACGGCGGCACGCTCCTCGTCCCGTTCGGCGATCCGACCAACCGCAGCGACGACCCGGAGCTCGCGAGCTACCCCGTCGGCCGCTTCCTCGTCGTGCAGCGGATCGGCGGCGCGGCCGACGCGGGCACCCCCGGTCCGGTGCTCCTGGACTTCAACCGGGCGTACATCCCGCCGTGCGGCTTCTCGCCCCACTACAACTGCCCGCTGCCGCCCGCGCAGAACCGGCTCGGCGTGCCCGTGACGGCCGGCGAGCGCCGCGTGCGCAGCGCCTCCGCCTAGCGCGCCGGGGCTGAGCGGGGGCGGCCCCGGCTCAGCGGGTGAGCACCGCCCGGCGGGCGACGAGCTCGTCGAGTAGGACCTGCTCGTCGACCGCTCCGGTGCGTCCGCCGCGGCCGAGCAGGAGGTGCTGCCGGTGGTGCGCGAGCCGCGTCGCCGAGCGGAGGAAGTCCCGCATCGCCCGCGGCCGGTCCCCTCCCGCGCTCCGGGCCCAGCGAGCGGCGGTGCGGCGCCCCTCCGCGGTGCCGATCATCCGCACCTCGGCCGGCGAGAGCCAGCCGGCGACGGCGTAGTCGTCGAGCCGCTGGAGCGTCACGCGCCGCTCCTGCCGGCGCAGCAGCACCACCACGACCACGGCGACCGCGAACAGCGGCACCTGGACCACGCCGTAGAAGCCGAACCAGTCGGACACCAGGAACGACGAGCCGTTCCAGAGCGCGTGCAGGAACGCGGCGAGCGCCAGCCCGAGCAGGGCGATGGGCAGCCGCGCGACGGCGGGCCGGTTCGAGGCGAAGCCGAGGGCCGCGCCCGTGCAGGCGGTGAAGAGCACGTGCGCGAAGGGCGAGAGCACCCCGCGGAGGAAGAAGGTCACGGCGAGCGAGCCGAGACCGCCCTCCACGAGCGCGCTGCCGAAGTAGAGGATGTTCTCGACGAAGGCGAACCCGGAGGCGACGACGGCCGCGTAGACGATGCCGTCGACGGGTCCGTCGAAGGTCCGGCGCCAGATCAGCAGGACGAGGAGGACGCCGATCCCCTTGGCCGTCTCCTCGACCAGCGGCGCCTGGATCACGGCGCCGACGAAGTCGGATCCGCTCGGCTGCTGCCCGGACGCGTAGACGGCGATCTGCACGCCGAGGTCGACCAGGAGCGCGATCGCGACGGACCCGGCCGCGCCCCAGAGGAACGCGAACCACAGGCCCAGCGCTGGCTCCGGCTCCCACCGGTCGACCCAGCGGACGCCCAGCAGAACCACGGTCAGCGGGACGAGGGCGATGACCGCGCAGATCCCCGCGGCGCTGACGCCGAGTCCGAGAACCACGTAGGCGAGCACGAGCAGCAGCAGGATCCCGAGGAGCGCCACGCCGATCGAGCCGAGCACGGTCGGCACGACGGAGGGGCGGGCGGTGGCGGGCGGTGCGGGCGGCGGATAGGCGCTCATGGGGCCGACAGTAGGGCACGGGCGGGGTGCGCTGTCGGCGGTTGACACGCGCCGGGCGCGTGGAGGAGGGCCGGGGTGCGGACGCCCGTGTCCGATTCCCGCTCCTGCTCGACGTCGCCGCGTGCGAGGCTCGAGGCGTGCCCGACTCCGATCCGCTCTTCGAGGAGCGCTACCGCGCCGTCGCCTCCCGCGACTCCCGGTTCGACGGGCGGTTCCTGACCGGCGTGCACTCCACCGGCATCTACTGCCGTCCGAGCTGCCCCGCCATCACGCCGCGGCGCGCGAACGTGCGCTTCTACCCGACGGCCGCCGCCGCGCACGAGGCGGGGCTCCGCGCCTGCAAGCGCTGCCTGCCGGACGCCGTCCCCGGCTCCCCCGAGTGGAACCTGCGCGACGACACGGCGGCGCGCGCCATGCGTTTGATCGCCGACGGAGTGGTCGACCGCGAGGGGGTCGAGGGGCTGGCCGCCCGGCTCGGCTACGGCGCGCGCCACCTCGGCCGCATCCTGCGCGAGGAGCTGGGCGCGCCTCCGCTGGCCCTCGCTCGCGCCCAGCGCGCCCAGACCGCCCGGCTCCTGCTCACGAGCACCGACCTGCCCGTGTCCGACGTCGCCTTCGCCGCCGGCTTCACGAGCATCCGGCAGTTCAACGCGACCCTGGCGGAGGTGTACGAGCGGACCCCGACGGCCCTGCGCGCCTCGGCCCGCGGCACGCGCTCCGAGGCGAGCGTCCACGACGGCGCGACCACGCTGGAGCTCCGGCTGGCAGTGCGGGCTCCGTTCGATCCCGGGGTGCTCGACGTGCTCGGCGGCACCGCGCTCCCGGGCATCGAGGAGGCGTCCCCCGGCGGCTACGCGCGCTCGCTCGTCCTGCCCGGGGGCGCGGCGCTGATCCGGCTGGCGGCGGACGGGGAGAGCGTCCGCTGCAGCGCGACGCTCGTCTCCGTCGCCGACGTCGGGCCGCTGGTCGCCCGGGTGAGGCGGCTGCTCGACCTGGACGCGGACGCCCGCGCCGTGGACGAGGCCCTCGCGGCCGATCCCGCACTCGCTCCGAGCGTCGCCGCCCGCCCCGGTGTCCGCGTGCCCGGCTCCGTCGACCCGGCCGAGATGCTGGTGCGCGCGCTGCTCGGCCGGCGGGAGGCCGCACGGCTGGTCGCGGCGCTCGGCGCGACGCTCCCGGAGTCCGTGGTGAGCGGATCGATCGCACGCGCCTTCCCCTCCCCCGCGGTGATCGCCGAGCACGCAGCCGACGTGCTCTGCGGATCCGCCGACGTGCTGGTGCGGACCTGCACGCTGCTCGCCGAGGGAGCCCTGCGGCTCGACGCCGACCGGGAGGAGCTCGCCGAGCAGCTGCTGGCGGTCCCCGGGATCGACGCGGCCACGGCGGCCGAGGTGGCGCAGCGGGCGACCGGAGATCCCGACGTCCTGCTCACCGGGGATCCCGCGCTCCGGCGGGGCGCGGCGGCGCTCGGCCTGTCCACGGGCGAGCGCGCGCCGGCCGAGGCCGGGCGCCGCTGGGCGCCCTGGCGCAGCTACGCCGGGGCGCGCCTCGCGGCCGCGGTCACGCCTCCGGCGCGGGGTCGATGATCGGGAGCGCCGCGGTCATCGCCTCGATGCCCGAGAGCCGCGCCGGCGAGATCAGCCGCATGACCTCCTCGCGGGACATCAGCCCCGCCTCGACCACGAGGTCGGCGATGTTGCGGCCGGTCGCGAGGGCGGCCTTCGCGAGGGCGGCGGACGCGGTGTAGCCGATGCTCGGGGTGAGCGCCGTCACGACGCCGACCGAGGAGGCGACCATGGCCTCGAGCCGGTCGACGTTCGCGGTGATGCCGTCGATGCAGTTCTCGCGGAGCGTCCTGCAGGCCTGCGTCATCCAGGTGATGCTCTGCAGCAGCGAGTGCGCGATCACCGGCTCGAAGGCGTTGAGCTGGAGCTGACCCGCCTCGGCCGCCATCGTGACCGTGACGTCGGCCCCGGCCACCGAGTAGGCGACCTGGTTGACCACCTCGGGGATGACCGGGTTCACCTTGCCGGGCATGATGCTCGATCCCGCCTGGCGCGGAGGCAGGTTGATCTCGCCGAAGCCGGCCTGAGGGCCCGAGGAGAGGAGCCTCAGGTCGTTGCAGATCTTGGACAGCTTGATCGCGGAGCGCTTGAGCGCGCTCGAGAACGACATGAAGACGCCGGTGTCGCTCGTCGCCTCGACGAGGTCCTGCGCCATCTCGAGGTCGAGGTCGGTGATCTCGTTGAGGTGGCGGACCGCGGCCGCGCCGTAGCGCGGATCGGCGGTGATGCCGGTGCCGATCGCGGTGGCTCCGATGTTGACCTCGGCGAGCAGCCAGATGGTCTCGGAGAGACGGGCGTGGTCCTCGCCGAGGGTCGTCGCGAAGCCGTGGAACTCCTGGCCGAGCGTCATCGGCACCGCGTCCTGCAGCTGCGTGCGGCCGACCTTCAGGACGCTGCCGAACTCGACCGCCTTGCGGGAGAACGACTCGCGCAGCAGCGCCAGCTCGTCGAGCAGGCGGCGCAGCGACCAGGTCATCGCGATCTTGATCGCGGTCGGGTAGACGTCGTTGGTGGACTGGCTGCGGTTGACGTCGTCGAGGGGGTGCAGGTGCGCGTAGTCGCCCCGCTCGAAGCCGCCGATCTCGAGTGCGACGTTGGCGACGACCTCGTTCGCGTTCATGTTCGTCGAGGTGCCGGCGCCGCCCTGGATCACCCCGACCACGAACTGGTCGTGGAACTCGCCGTCGATGATGCGGCGGCACGCGGCCTCGATCAGCTCGGCCTTGGCGGGGGCGAGGGTGCCGAGCTCGGTGTTGGCCCGGGCGGCCGCGAGCTTGACCGTGGCGAGGGACCGGACGAGATCGGGGTAGATCGAGATGGGGCGCTTCGAGATCGGGAAGTTGTCGAGGGCCCGCGCCGTGTGGATGCCCCAGTAGGCCTCGGCGGGGATCTCCATCGAGCCGAGGGAGTCGCTCTCGGTGCGCGTGGCGGGGGTCTCGGTGTCGTCCAGGGCTCTGCCTTCCGGGTCGCGGTCGGGGAGGGTGCTCGGTGCGAGGGTCACGTCCAGCTCCGTTGCTGTCGTCGTGCGGCCCCGGAGGGTGCAGGGGGCTCGCGAACTGCGCGGCCAGCCTATCCCCGGGGCACGGGGCGGCGGCGGACGCGGGCGCGGAGCGTCCGGTCGGCGGGCGCGGAACGACCGCGCCTCCCGCCGCCGGAGCGGACAGGAGGCGCGGGACGCGGGAAGCGGCGGATCAGCGGTAGTCGCTGCCCGACGCGAGGGCCGCGAGCGGCACGAGCACGACCACGACGAGCACGGCGATCGCGAAGAGCAGGACGAGGCCGAGCATGACGGAGTTGAGCACGATGCCCCAGATCGAGAGCGTGCGGCCGGTCGGCTCCCTCCGCAGGCCCAGGATGCCGAAGACGAGGCCCGCGGCCGGAGCGATCACGGTCAGTCCGAAGAAGACGGAGGTGACGCCGAGGATCAGGCTGGTGAGCGAGAACGGGGTCGAGGGCGCCGGGGCGAGCGCCGCGGGCGGGACGGCGGGGGTGCCGTAGGGGGCGCGGGCCTGCTGCGAGGAGGCGGGCTCCTCGGCGGCGGGGCGCTCCCCGGCGGACGGCCGCTCCTCGGTGAGGACGGCGGTCGCGCCCAGGTCCACGGTCGGCTGCTCGTCGGCGGGGGTGGAGAGGCGGGCGGTGCGGTCGTCGGTGGTCACGGTGTGCTCCTTCTCGGGTGCCGGTCGCCCGGCGGGATGCGGTGCCGCCGGGCGGGCCGACGGTGCTGCCGGTGTGCTCCGGCGATGCCTCCACGCTACGGACGCGCCCGGACCCGCCCCATCCGGGGAACCCCCGGAGCTCGGGGGCGATCCCCCGCCTCGACGCGGGGGCGGGTGCGAGACTGGTCCCGGCGCGAGGAGGCGGCGATGGACGACGACGAGCTGCGGCACCGCACCCGGGACCGCAAGGGCGCCCGTGCCGTCTGGTTCGCCGGGCTCTCGGCGCTCGCCGGCTTCGTGGTGATCTCCCCTGTGATCTCCCTCACGGCGACCGTGATGGTGTGGGGGTCGCGGCGGCGGATCGGCACCCTCAGCGACCGGAACGGCCTGGTCGCCGTCAACTGGCAGCTCACCTACCTCGCACTACAGCTGATGCTGGTCCCGCTGCACCTCGCGCTGGTGTCGGTGCGCGACTCGCTCGGCGCCGACTGGCCGCTCGCGACGATCTCGGCGATCCTCGCGCTGGCCGTGCTCAACCTCGTGCTGTGCGTCGTCCTCGGGATCCGGTCCGGCCGGGGACGCACCGTGCGCCTCTGGATCGCCGTGCCCTTCGCCCGCTCCACCCGTCCGCCGCGCTGACCGTCGGGGCACCCCGGTCCGCACGGCTCCCCGCTCCCGGGACTCCGCCCGGCGTGTCCGCGGCGCGGTGCCCCCTCGACCCCGCGGCGGCGGGCAGGGTGGTGGAGTGATCGCCTTCCCTCCGCCCGTGTACGTCGTGGCCGACGACGGAGTGCGGCTGGCCACCTACTCCGTCGGCGAGGAGAGCGCCCCGACCGTCCTCGCCGTGCACGGCTTCGCCTCCCACGCCGTTCTCAACTGGGAGACGTCGGGCTGGCTGCGGACGCTGCACCGGGCCGGGTACCGCGTCGTGGCGCTCGACCAGCGCGGGCACGGCGCGAGCGAGAAGCCGCACCACTCCGACTCCTACAGCGTGGACGCCATGGTGGCCGACCTGGTGCGGGTGCTCGACTCCTACGACCTCGACGCGCCCCACGTCCTCGGCTACTCCCTCGGCGCCCGGATGAGCTGGGTGCTGGGGCTCGAGCACCCGGAGCGGCTCGCATCGCTGAGCCTCGGCGGGCTGACGGTGGGCGAGCCCCTCCGCTCCTTCGACGCGGAGGCGGCCCGGGCCCGCGTCGCCTCCGGCGGCGAGATCGACGACGGCTTCACCCGCGCCTTCATCGGCATGGCGGAGGGCGTGCAGGGCAACGACCTCGCGGCACTGGTGGCGGTGGCCGACGGCGTCCGCGGCGGGGCGCACCCGGAGCACGGGCGGCACCCCGGCCTGCCGACGCTGCTCGTGACCGGCGGCGCGGATCCGATCGCTCCCGGCGGAGAGCTGCTGGCGGCGGAGACGGGGGCGCGGTTCGTGAGCGTCCCCGGCCGCGACCACACCAGCACCGTGCCCGCGCGGGGCTTCAAGGACGCGGTGCTGGCGTTCCTGGCGGAGCAGCGATGAGCCGGCCCCTCGCCGGACGGGAGCACCGCGAGCGCCGAGGCCCGCGGCGTAGCATCCCCCTCATGCAGGCGATCCGCATCGAGAACCCCGGCCCCGACTCCCGACTCGTGCTGGAGGAGGTGCCGACGCCCTCCCCCGGACCCGGCGAGGTCCTCGTCCGCGTGGCGGCCGCCGGCGTCAACCGCGCCGACCTCGGCCAGCGCGGCGGGGTCTACCCGCCGCCGCCCGGCGCCTCCGAGATCCTCGGGATGGAGGTGTCCGGCACGGTCGTCGCGCTCGGCGAGGACGCGACCGGGTTCTCGGAGGGCGACGAGGTCTGCGCGCTGCTCTCCGGCGGCGGCTACGCGGAGTACGTCGCGGTCGACGCGGGCCTGGTGCTGCCGGTGCCGGACGGCGTCGGCCTCGTCTCGGCCGCCGCCCTCCCGGAGACGACGTCCACCGTCTGGTCGAACCTCGTGATGGTGGCCGGGCTCGGATCCGGCGACACCGTCCTCCTCCACGGAGGCGGGAGCGGGATCGGGACCACGGGCATCCAGGTCGCCGCCGCCCTCGGCGCCCGCGTCGCCGTCACGGCCGGCAGCCCCCGCAAGCTCGAGGCGTGCCGCGCGCTCGGGGCCGACGTCCTGATCGACTACCGCGAGGAGGATTTCGTCGAGCGGATCCGCGAGGCGACCGGCGGGCGCGGCGTCGACGTGATCCTCGACCCCGTCGGCGGCGACTACCTGGCCCGTGACCTGGAGGCGCTGGCCGTGGGCGGGCGCGTGGTGTTCATCGGCAACCAGTCCGGTGCGCTGGGCTCGCTCGATCTCGGGGTGCTGATGCGCAAGCGCGGGGCGGTGCACGCCACGACCCTCCGCGCCCGGCCCCTGGAGGAGCGGCGCGCGATCGTCGCGCAGGTGCGCGCGGAGGTCTGGCCGCTGGTCGCCGCCGGGACGGTGCGACCGGTGGTGGACGAGGTGGTCCCGCTCGCCGAGGCCGAGCGGGCGCACGACGTGATGCGCTCCTCCGGCCACATCGGCAAGCTGCTGCTCACCCTGTGACGCCCCGCACCGGAGGAGGCCCCCGCCGCCCGCGGTGAGCGGGAGCGGGGCCTCCTCCGGTGATGCCCTCCGGCGGGGCGTCAGACCGCGGAGCGCAGGAGTCCGAGCGAGCGGTTGATGCCGTCGACGTCGACCGCGGCCGGATCGAACGAGGCTCCGGCGGCGAGGCCGAGAGCCTCGAGCGCCTCCGCGTGGTCGGCCGAGGACGGGTCCGTCGCCGCCCGCACCGTGTCGGCCCAGGCCGCGGGGCCTCCCGGCACGTCGAGCGGAGCCGCGCCGCGCGCGCCCGTGCAGCGCGGCAGAGCCGACGACAGCGGCGCGATCGACTCCAGACGGATGACGTGGCGCCACTCGTCCTCGAGGTCGTAGACGTAGAAGAGCTCGTCCTGCTCCTGCTCGAGCACCTCGGCGAGCGCGACGCCCGCCTCGTCCACGAGGTCGGCGCCGAACTCCTCCGCGTCGGACGGCGAGCCGATCGGAGCCTGCTCCTCATCGGACACGCCCACGCTGAAGTAGTGCGGCTGTGCGTCGGTCCAGCCCAGCGAGAGCTGGAGCGCGAGGTGCAGATCGCGCAGCGACGACTCGGAGGAGAGCTCGAGGCGCCTCCAGACGACGGGCTTGGTCCCGAGCAGGGCGACGTGGAGCGCGTAGGCCGTCGCCGTGTCCTGGGTCGCCTCGTCGAGGATCTCGAGGCGGGTGGCCTCGCGCTCGCCGAGGAGGACGACCGTCGCGCGGACGACGGAGGCGAGGACGGGCGCCAGGCCCTCCGGCACCGCGTAGCCGAATTCCGGCGAGTGCAGCAGCAGCCCGAGCTCGGCGGTGTCGTCGAGCATCCGCTCGGCCGTGCCGACCATGCGCTCGCGCTCGTCGAGGGCCTCGTCGAGCGAGACTCCGGAGTCGGCTGCCAGCTCGTCGACCAGCTCGCCGACGACCAGGCCCGGGTGGATCTCGGCCTGGCAGGCGACCGCGATGCGGACCAGCACGGCGTCGGTGGTGGTGACCGCGCGCTCCTCCGGGGAGAAGGCGCCGTCCTCGGTGTCGGCGGCCGCCAGCGCGGTCTGGGCGCTGAGGATCCACTGCTCGAGGAAGCGGGCGACATAGGCGACGCGCTCGGCGGCGGCCTCGTGCGCATCGGAGCTGCGCCAGAGCACGGCGGCCTCGCCGAGACCTGCGGCGGATCCCTCCTGCTCGAGCACGGCCGAGCCGACCAGCGCGTCCCACCAGGCCGAGACCGGGATGCGGACGGAGTCGTCGCTCGGGGTGGATCCCGCGGAGGAGATGCCCGCCTCGACCGCGATCTCGCGGGCGGCGCGCTCGGTGAGGGTCGCGCCGTCGTCAGCGGCGAGGTGCTCGACCACGACGTCGGCGGCGTGCACGAGAGCGGTGGCGCGCACGGCGGAGAGCTGCTCCTCGGCCGGGACCTCGTCGAGCTCGGCGAGGTCGTCGAGCACGGCCTCCACGAAGGAGCCGGCGAGGTCGAGAACCTCGTCGAGGACGGCCTGGCACTCGTCCAGCTCCTCGTCGGTGCCGGTCCAGAGGTCCTCGTCGGTGAGGAAGTCGAGGAAGTGCTCGACGACCTCGGCGACGGTGAAGAGGGTGTCGTCGAGGTCGGCCTCGCTCTCCTCCCCCGACAGGTCTGCCTCGATCTGGTCGAAGACGGCCTCGAGCAGCTCGGCGTCGGGCTGGGCGAAGGAGCCGCGCGGGCGCAGGTCGCGGGTCATCGCGAAGAGGTCGGTCAGCACCTCGACGGCCTCGTCGGCCTCGAGGTGCTCGTGCTGCATGCCCACCTCGGCGAGGTGCGAGCGGTACCAGCTGCGGAACCGCACCATCAGCGCGGTCTCGGCCGTGCGGCCGCCGCCCTGACCGCCGGACCCGCCCTGACCGCCTCCGGATCGTCCCTGGTTGCGCTTCTTGCCCATGATTCCTCCGCGACCGCTCCACTCACGACGAAGCGCTCCAGCCTACCCAGTGCGGGCGCGCGGCGGCACGCGCGGTCGCCCCCTGTTCACCCTGTGCGCACCGGGGGTCCGCTCCCTCTGATGCGGCCGATCGCCCGAGTCTCGGGATCAGCGCGCTGTGGGAGTCCTCGCCGCCCGGGCCCCTGCCACACGGGTCGCGATCATGAGAAATCTCGCAGCGATCGGATGGCGAGGCTTGCGCTCGGACCCTCCGCTTGGGTGGAGTGTCCGGATGACCGACACGACGGACACCGCCGAGACCGCTCCCGGGAAGGCGTCGCTCAAGCGGGTGATCACCGGACCGCTGCTGTTCGCCTTCATCGTGGGCGACACGCTCGGCGCCGGCATCTACACCCTGGTCGGCACGATGGCGGAGGACGTGGGCGGCGTGATCTGGCTGCCGCTGCTGATCGCGCTGGTCGTCGCCCTGCTCACCGCGGGCACGTACGCCGAGCTGATCACCAAGTACCCGCACGCCGGAGGGGCGGCGCGCTACGTGGACCGCGCGTTCGGGAAGCCGTACCTCTCGTTCCTGATCGGCTTCCTGATGATGGCCTCCGGCATCACGACGGCGGCCTCCCTGGCGAACGCGTTCGCGGGCGACTACCTCGGGGCCCTGCTGGACGTGCCGCCGATCCCGACCGCGATCGTCTTCATCGCGATCCTCACCCTGGTGAACCTGCGCGGGGTGAAGGAGTCGCTGACCGCGAACCTGGTCGCCTCGGTGATCGAGGTGAGCGGACTGGTCATCGTCATCGTCTGCGCCGCGGTCTTCTTCGGCTCCGGCGACGGCGACGCCTCCCGCGTGCTCGAGTTCAACCCCGACGTCGCTCCGCTGCAGGGGGCGTTCGCCGCCTCGATCGTCGCCTTCTTCTCATTCCTCGGCTTCGAGGCCGCGGCGAACATGGCCGAGGAGGTGCGGAACCCTTCGAAGGTCTACCCGCGGGCCCTCTTCGGTGCGCTGATCACCGCCGCCGTGGTCTATCTCCTGATCGCGCTCGGCGCCGTGATCGTGCTGCCGAACGACGAGCTCGCGGCCTCCAGCGGCCCCCTGCTGGACGTGGTCGCGGCGAGCGGAGTGGCGGTGCCGCCGTGGCTGTTCGGCCTGATCGCGCTGGTCGCCATCGCGAACGGCGCTCTGCTGTTCATGGTCATGGCGTCGCGGGTCGGGTTCGGGCTCGCCACCTCCGGGCTGCTTCCGAGCGCCTTCGGCAAGGTGCTCCCGGGCCGCCGCACGCCGTGGGTGTCGATCGTGGTCGTCGGCGGAGTGACGATGCTGCTCAGCCTCATCGGAGACGTCGGCACCCTCGCCGAGACGACGGTGCTGCTCCTGTTGCTGGTGTTCATCGCGGCGAACGTCTCGGTGCTGGTGCTGAAGAAGGACCGCGTCGACCACGCCCACTACTCCGTGCCGCGCGTGGTGCCGGTGCTCGCGACCATCGCGAGCGTGGTGCTGCTGACGCAGCAGACGGGCGTGGTCTGGCTGGCGACAGCGGGCTACGTGGTCGTGGGGACGCTGCTGTTCCTCGCCACCCGCCTGGGGAAGCGGAAGCACGCGGAGCGGACCCCGGACTGATCCGGGCCGGCGGCGATCCGTCGCGAGCGGCCCGTCCGCAGATCCCCTGCGGGCCGTCCGCGGCGGATCGATCGCGGGGGGCGGTGAGGAGTGGGATCGTGAGGCTATGACCGTCACGCTCGAGCCGATGCCCGCCGCCGCTCTCGCCGCCTGGATGCGGGTAGAGCGCTCGGCGTACATCGAGGACCGGATGCGGGCGGGCGACGACGAGGCGGCCGCGACCCGCAACGCCGACGCCTCGTACGAGAAGTACTTCCCGGGCGGCTCCCCCGCCGCCGGGCACGACGTGCTCCTCGTCTCCGAGGACGGCCGCGCGGTCGGGTCGCTCTGGCTCGGCCCGCACCCGAGCGGACTCGAGGGCGTCGGGTACGTCTGGGACGTGCAGATCGACGCCGCCGAGCGCGGCCGCGGCCTCGGCCGGGCGGCGATGCTGCTCGCGGAGTCGCACGTCCGCTCCCAGGGCGGCTCCGCCCTCGCGCTGAACGTGTTCGGCTTCAACACCGCCGCGCGGGCTCTGTACGAGTCGCTCGGCTACGAGACGACGTCCCTGCAGATGCGCAAGCCGCTGGTCTGAGCGGGGCCGCTCGACGCCGGGCAGGGGCACGACCCGGTCGCGCAGAACGCCGCACGCCGTGCTCGAGGGCGGACGCCGACGGGCGCCCACCGACGAGCACGGCGGCGGTGGTGGAACCGCCGGGGATCGGCGGGACCCTGCGGTCAGCTCGTGGAGGCCACGGCGGTCGGGTCGCCGGTGCCGGACGGACGCGGGGCGTCACCCGATCCCGTCGCCACCGACGCGCCGGTCGGAACGACGGTGCCGCCGGTCGCCATCCCCCGGCCGAAGGCCTGGCCCTGGAGGATCGCGCCGAGGTCGACGCCGGTCGCCGACCTGACGCTGTCGAACGTCGCGGCGAGACCCGCCGCCTGCTCGCGCGCGATGTGGGTGCCGGCGGTGTCGCCGCCGATCAGCGTCACCGAGCCGACGTTCTGGTAGCCCTTCGCGAACTCGGCCATGAGCGAGGGCAGCTGCCCGATGAGCTCGCGACCCAGGATCGCCTCCTGGTTCTCTCGGAGCGCCTCCGCCTCGGCCGCGATGGCCGCCGCGCTCGCCTCGCCCTTCGCGCGGATGGCCTCCGCCTCGGCGGTCGCGTTCGCGCGCAGCGCCTCGGCCTCGGCGCCCGCCTTGGCCCGCAGTGCGTGGGCCTCGGCCTCGGCGCGGGCGCTCACGGCGGCGGCCTCGGCGGCGGCGGACGCCTGGCGCGCCTCCGCCTGGCGCTGGACGGCGTAGGCCTCGGCGTCCGAGACCTGCTGCGCGACCTGGCGGTCCGTCTCGGCCTTCTTCTCGCGTCCGTAGGCGTCGGCGTCGGCCTCGGTCTGACGGCGGTACTTCTCGGCGTCCGCGACGCGCTTGACGTCGGCGTCGAGCTCGGCCTGCCGGTTCTCGGCGCGCTGCACGAGGACGGCCTGCTCGCGCTCGGCGCGGGCCAGGTTCTCGGCCTGCTCGGCCTCGGCGTTGGCGCGGCCGACCTCGGACTTCGCGGCGGCGGTGTTCTTGTCGTAGGCGGTCTGCTCGATCAGGTTCGCCTCGTCCGTGGCCAGCTGGCGAGCCTTGACCTCGCGGGCCGCGTTGATCCGCGCGACGTCGGCCTCGCGGCGGACGCGCTCGATCTCCTGCGCTCCGAGCGCCTCGATGTAGCCGTTGCGGTCGGTGACGCCCTGGATGGCGAAGGAGTCGAGGACGAGGCCCTGGGCGAGCAGGTCGCCCTTGATGCCCTCGGCGATCTCGTCTCCCAGCTTCTGCCGGTCCTGCATGACCTCCTCGACGCTGAGCTTCGCGACGACGCCGCGGAGGGCGCCCTCGAGCTGCTCGGTCGTGAAGACGTCGATGGACTGGTCTTGCGACGCGAAGCGCTCGGCGGCGGCGCGGACCTGGTCGGCCGTGGACCCGATCTTGACCAGGGCGACGCCCGCGAGGTGGATGGTCACGCCGTTCTTGGTCTGCGCGACCGGCTCCATCTTGATCTGGCGGGAGCGCAGCGAGATGCGGTCGGACC
This sequence comes from Rathayibacter sp. AY1D5, assembly GCF_002932515.1. Classification (NCBI taxonomy): domain Bacteria; kingdom Bacillati; phylum Actinomycetota; class Actinomycetes; order Micrococcales; family Microbacteriaceae; genus Rathayibacter; species Rathayibacter sp. AY1D5. Next base: position 8,175 of record NZ_PSVU01000006.1, on the reverse strand, counting down.
GCTGGGTCAGCTTGTTCACGAACGCGCCGCCGCCGGTGATGACGGTCATGTTCGAGGTGAGGCCGTCCTCGCCCTTCTGCTTCTTCCCGACGATCACGATCGCCTCGTCGGCCTGCGGCACCTGGTACCAGGCGCGGAAGAGGAAGAAGCCGATGAGGGCGATCAGCAGGAGTGCGCCGACGGCGACTCCGGCGAGGACGATCCAGAGGAGATCCGGTTCCATGGGCGGGCGACCTTTCGTCCGACCCGCGCGACGCGGGTACCTGAGAGACGTACAGGTTCCATCGTGTCACAGCGCCTCGGACGGCCGCGTCGGCCGGAGGGGGGATACTGCGGACGCCGCCGAGAGCGGATCACGAGGGGGCGGGCCCGGAGGAGGACGCCACGAACGAGGGCGTCGCGCGGAGTGCCGCGGAGGAGAGCAGTGCTGGGGTACCTGGACTCGAACCAAGAACAACTGAACCAGAATCAGCCGTGTTGCCAATTACACCATACCCCAATGGTCATCCGGAGGTGATCCCGGGACCAGGCGGCGACCGGATCGAGACCCGAGCGCCGAGAGACGACAGTACCCTACGCGGGCATCCCGCTCAAATCGAGCCGCGGACGACGCTGCCCTCGGACTCCGGGGCGGCCTCGCCGAGGCGGGCGCGGACGAGGTCGCGGTTGATCGCGGAGGCGACCTGGGCGCCCGATCCGGCGGCGACGATCAGCTGCTGCGGGCCGGGAGGGGTGACCTCGCCGGCGGCGTAGAGGCCGGGGACGGACGTGCGGCCACCGGCGTCGACGCGGAGGAAGCCGTCGGCGTCGCGGTCGGGGCCGGCCGCGTCCAGGTAGTCCAGCGCGGGCGTCCAGACGGGGCGGACGAACGCGCCGGTGCGCGGCACGACGTCACCGTCGACGAGGCGGACGCCGGTCATCTCGGCGCGCTCCCCGGCGAGGTCGGCGACCGGGCGCCGGTCGACCCGGATGCCGATGGAGGCGAGCAGCGACTCGTCGGCGTCGCTCACCGTCCCGACGCCGTTGGTGAAGACGATCAGGTCGGTCGACCACTGCGAGAGGAGCATGGCCCGCTCCGCGAGGTCGTCGGTCTCGCCGATCAGGGCGAGCGCCTCCCCCGCCTTCTCGTAGCCGTCGCACTCCATGCAGCTGTGCACGGCGGTGCCGTAGTAGGCGCGCAGGCTCGGGAGCGCGGGCGGCGTCTCGAGGAGCCCCGCGGCGACCACGACGGCGGTGGCGACGACCGAGCGGTCCGCGCTGCCGCGCACGCCGCGCGCGCCGACCACGAATTCGCCGCCGGAGCGCTCGACCGACGTGACGAGGGCGTTGTGCACCTCGGCGGCCTCGTAGCGCTCGAACTCCTCGCGGCCGAGGCGGCGCAGCTCGAGCGGCGAGATGCCGTCGCGGGTGAGGAACCCGTGCGAGTGCAGGGTCGCAGCGTTCCGCGGGCGGTTGCTGTCGAGCAGCAGCACGCTGCGGCGCGCCCGGACGAGGTTGAGCGCGGTCGAGAGCCCGGCGGGGCCCCCGCCGATCACGACGACGTCGTAGCGTCCGCCGACCGTCTCCGCCACGGTCAGGCCTGCCGGGAGGTGCCGAGGTGAGCGCCCAGGCGGTCGAGGCGGGCGATCGACTCCTGCTTGCCGAGGATCTTTATCGACTCGAACAGCGGCGGCGAGACGCGGCGTCCGGAGACCGCCGTGCGCAGCGGCCCGTAGGCGATGCGGGGCTTGAGGCCGAGGCCCTCGATCAGCGCGGAGGCGAGCGCCTCCTGGATCGAGGCCGTCAGCCACTCGGACGCGGGGACGAGCTCGAGGGCGCCGATCGAGGCGGCGAGCACCTCGCCGGCGTTCGCGGGCAGGCCCTTCAGCGCGTCCTCGTCGTACTCGAGCGCGTCGGACGCGGTGAAGAGGAACCCGAGCATGCCGGGGGCCTCCCCGAGCAGGCCGATCCGCTCCTGCACGAGGGGTGCGGCGGCGTCGAGCACGGCGCGCTGCTCGGCGGTCGGCTCGCCCGCGAGCACTCCGGCCGCCACGAGGTACGGGATCGTCCGCTCGGTGAAGTCGTCGACGGCCAGGAGGCGGATGTGATCGCCGTTGATCGACTCGGCCTTCTTGAGGTCGAAGCGGGCCGGATTGGGGTTCACGTCGGCGACGTCGAAGGCGGCGACCATCTCGTCGATCGAGAAGACGTCGCGGTCGTGCGTGAGCGACCAGCCGAGCAGGGCGAGGTAGTTGACCAGGCCCTCCGGGATGAAGCCGCGGTCGCGGTGGTGGAAGAGGTTCGAGGACGGATCGCGCTTGGAGAGCTTCTTGCTGCCGTCGCCCATCACGTAGGGGAGGTGCCCGAAGCGCGGGACGAAGGTCGTCACTCCGATGTCGATCAGCGCGTGGTACAGCGCGATCTGCCGGGCGGTCGAGGGGAGGATGTCCTCGCCGCGCAGCACGTGGGTGATCTGCATGATCGCGTCGTCGACCGGGTTCACCAGCGTGTAGAGCGGCTGGCCGTTGGGGCGCACCACGACGAAGTCGCTGAAGGAGCCGGCGGGGAACGTGATCGGGCCGCGGACCAGGTCGTCGAAGGACAGGTCGGCGTCCGGCACGCGCAGGCGCAGCGCCGGGGCGCGGCCCTCGGCGCGGAAGGCGGCGCGCTCCTCCTCGGTGAGATCGCGGTCGTGGTTGTCGTACCCGTGCTGCTTCGCGCGGCCGGCCGCCTCGTTGCGCGCGTCGATCTCCTCGGCCGTGGAGTAGCTCTCGTAGAGGTGCCCCGAGGCCGTCAGGCGCGCGATCACGTCGAGGTAGACATCGGTGCGCTCGGACTGCCGGTACGGGCCGTGCGGGCCGCCGACTCCGACGCCCTCGTCCCAGTCGAGCTTCAGCCAGCGCAGCGCGTCGAGGATCTGCTCCACGCTCTCCTCGCTGTCGCGGGCGGCGTCCGTGTCCTCGATGCGGAAGACGAACGTGCCGCCGGTGTGGCGCGCGTACGCCCAGTTGAACAGGGCGGTGCGGATGAGGCCGACGTGCGGGGTCCCGGTCGGCGAGGGGCAGAAGCGGACGCGGACGTCGCTCCCGGTCGCGGTCGTGAACGGGTGCGCGTCCGGCGCGCTTTCCAGGGGCGGGGTGAGCTCAGACATACGAGGCCGATCCTACCGGCGGGAGCCGGTGCGGCGCCCGGGATCGCGGGGGCCGTGGCGCCTCCGCCCCGGGCACGGTGCGCGCCTCGCGGCGACTGCTTCTACCGGACAGCACTGCTCCGAGTCAACGGACTCCCCGAGCGAGCAGGAGCAGTGGTGCGCTGACCCCGGGCCTCTCGTCGAGAGGGCCCGAGCGCCGCACCGCAGGCCGCGCCGGGCCTCCGCGCGAGCGTGCCCGGAAGGAGCACTGATGAGCACGATCGATCTCGACCCCCGCACCGACCGCCCGAGCGCCCTCACCGAGGCGGCGCGGGAGGAGAAGGACGCCCGCACGCTCTCGCTCTTCCAGGCGGCTGTGAGCGCGGAGGCCGCCGAGGGCGCGCGCATCCGCGAGCGCATCGTGCTCGACCACCTGGGCCTGGCCGAGGCCATGGCCCGCCGGGTCTCCCGGAGTGGAGGCGACTGGGCGGATCTGCGCCAGGTCGCCTACGTGGGCCTCGTGAAGGCCGCCCGCCGCTTCACTCCCGAGCGCGGCGACAGCTTCGCCGCGTTCGCCGTCCCCACGATCACCGGCGAGCTCAAGCGCCACCTCCGCGACCTCGGCTGGATGATCCGGCCGCCGCGCGGCGTGCAGGAGCTGCACCGCCGCTCCGCCGTCGTCGCCGACGAGCTCGCGCAGGAGCTCGGCCGGCACCCCACCGACCAGGAGATCGCCCGCCGCCTCGGAGTGGACGCGACGGAGGTGGCCGACGCGCGCCTCGCGGGGCATCCGCTCTCCCTCGACGAGACCGTGGGCGAGGGCGGCGTCGGCCTGGGCGACACTCTCGGCGGCGAGGACGACCGGCTGCTCGAGATCGACCGGCGGCACGGGCTCGCCGAGGCCCTCGCCGAGCTCGAGGAGGGCCAGCGCGAGCTCCTGCGGATGCGCTTCGTCGAGGAGCGCACCCAGCAGCAGATCGCCGACGCCCTGGGGACGACGCAGATGCAGGTCTCGCGCCTGCAGCGGCGGATCCTCGCGCAGCTCGCCGACCGGCTCGGCGCCCCCTCGCGCAGCCATCAGCCGCGTGCTCCCCGGGCCCGCGTGGCCACGGTCACTCCGGTCCGACCGGCGACGCGGCTGAAGTCCGCCTGAGGTGGGCCTCGGCACGCGACGGGAGCGACGCGAGGGCGGCGAGGACGTCGTCGACCTGGACCGCGAGCAGCGCCGGGTCCGGCTCGGCAGAGAAGACGTCTCCGCGGCGGAGGGAGGCGTCGGTCAGCACGACGTGCGGCCCCGAGGCCGGAGGGCCCCAGGCCTCGGGCGGTGCCGGACCGAAGATCACGACCGAGGGGACGCCGTACGCGGAGGCGAGGTGCGCGGCTCCGGTGTCGACGGTCACTACGACCTCGGCGGCCGCGACGACCGCGGCGAACCCGCTGAGCGCGAGCTCCCCCGCCAGCACCTCGCCCGTGCCGGCGAGCTCGGCGACGCGGCGGGCGCGGTCGGCCTCGTTCGCGCCTCCGGTGTAGACGACGCGGTGCCCCTCGGCGGTGAGGGCGCGCGCCACCGCGGCGAAGCGCTCCTCCGGCCACTCGCGAGAGCCGTAGAAGGCCCCGATGTGCACGACGGCGGCTCCGGGGGCCGAGGCGGGCTCCTCGGGGACGGCGATCGCGACGTCCTCGGGGTCGGCGTCGAGACCGATCGAGTTCACCAGGCGGGCCCAGCGGGCGCGCTCGAGCTCGCCGTCGATCCAGAGCGGCCGCGGGTCCTCCGGGCCCGCGCCCGGGTCCAGCGCCGGGACGCGGAACTCGAGCGTGCGCTCGGGCGCGATCTCGCGCAGCCGCAGCCGCGACTCCGGGCCGTTGCCGTGGAGGTTCACGCCGAGCTCGACGCGGCCGGCGGCCATCGGCAGCGGGTCGTCGAGTCCGTGGAGGGTGGGCACGAGCGCGTCCAGGCCCTCGACCAGGTCGACGATCGGCTCGAGCCAGGGCGTGGTCGCCATGATCAGCCGGTGGTCCGGGAAGCCTCGGCGCAGGGCCTTGAGCGCCGGGACGGCGACGAGCAGGTCGCCGAGCTTGAGGGCGCGCAGCGCGAGGATCTCCGGAGTCCCGTCCGGGGCGGTGAGAGCGCGCACGGCGCCTCCTTCCTGTCGGAGTCCCCGTACCCCGCTGCGCGCACCTCAGACGCGCCGCCCGCAGATGCGAGCGACGCGCCCGGACGGACCGACTTCTCCGGAAGGGGGTTTACATCCCCGGTCGAGGGGTACGAGGAGAAGGTGAACGACTCCTCCTCCCGGAGCGCCGACGAGCGCGCGAGGGCCCCGCGCCTGCGGGGGATCCTCTTCGACCGCGATGCGACGCTCGTGGTCGACGTGCCCTACAACGGCGACCCAGCGCAGGTCTCCCCGATGCCCACCGCCGTCGCCGCGGTCGAGCGGGCGCGCGAGGCGGGGCTGGCCGTGGGCGTGGTCACCAACCAGTCCGGGATCGCCCGCGGGATCATCGACCGCGGCCAGGCCGACGCGGTGAACCGGCGCGTGGACGAGCTGTTCGGTGGCTTCGACGTGTGGATGCTCTGCCCCCACGGCCCGGAGGACGGCTGCTCCTGCCGGAAGCCCCGGCCCGGCATGGTGCTCGGCGCCGCCGAGCAGCTGGGACTGCCGGCACGGTCCCTCGCCGTGATCGGCGACATCGGGGCCGACGTCCGCGCCGCCGCCGCGGCCGGCGCCCGTGGAGTGCTGGTGCCGACTCCGATCACCCGCGCCGAGGAGGTGGACGCCGCTCCGCTGCAGGCGGCGACGCTCCTCGAGGCGGTCGAGCTGCTGCTCGCGATGCAGCCCGCCGAGGACGCCGAGTGAAGCGCCGCGTGCTCGTCGCCCGCCTGGACAGCGCGGGAGACGTCCTGCTGTGCGGACCCGCCGTCCGCGCGATCGCGGCCGACGCCGAGGTGCTGCTGCTGAGCGGTCCGCAGGGAGCGCCCGCGGCCGCGCTGCTGCCGGGTCCCTCCTCCGTCCGCACCTGGTGGTGCCCGTGGATCGGCGACGCCTCCCGCCCCGTCGACTCCGAGCTCGTCGACGAGCTGCGCGCGATCGTCGAGGAGTTCGCGCCGGACGAGGCCGTGATCCTCACCTCCTTCCACCAGTCGCCGCTTCCGCTGGCCCTGCTGCTCCGCCTCGCCGGTGTCGCCCGCATCACGGGCGCCTCAGTCGACTTCGCGGGCGCCCTGCTCGATGTGCGCCTCGTGCCGGGCGAGACCCTCGAGGAGGACCAGCCGGAGCCGGAGCGCGCGCTCGCGATCGCGGCGGCGGCCGGCTTCGCGCTGCCCGCCGGCGACGACGGACGGCTCCGCGTGCGCCGCGAGGGCGTGCTGCCCGCCGCTCTCGAGGGGATCGGCCCCTACGCGGTCGTGCACCCCGGGGCAGCCGTCCCCGCCCGCGCCTGGCCCGCGGCGAACGCGGCCCGCGCCGTCGAGCTGCTGGCGGACGCGGGCCTCGCTGTCGTCGTCACCGGCGGCCCGGGCGAGCGCTCCCTCACGGCCGAGGTCGCGGGCACCCGCGGCATCGACCTCGGCGGGGCGACGGACTTCCCCGGCGCCGCCGAGGTGCTGGCCGGCGCCGAGGTCGTGATCTGCGGCAACACCGGCCCCGCGCACCTCGCCGCCGCGGTCGGCACCCCCGTGGTCAGCCTCTTCGCGCCGGTCGTCCCGGCCGTGCGCTGGGCGCCCTACGGCGTCCCGGTCGCGCTGCTCGGCGACCAGGAGGCGCCCTGCGCCGGCTCGCGCGCCCGCGTGTGCCCCGTCCCCGGCCATCCCTGCCTCGCGGGGGTGAGCGCCGAGGAGGCGGTCGCCGCCGCCCTCCGACTCCGACCCACGACTTCCCCGAGAGAGGCCATCGCATGAGGATCCTGCTCTGGCACGTGCACGGCGGCTGGGCGGACGCCTTCGTCCGCGGCGCCCACACCTACCTGCTCCCCACGACTCCGGCCCGCGACGGCTGGGGCCTGGGCACCGGCGGCCGCGACTGGCCGAGCGCCGTCGAGATCGCGCCCGAGGAGCTGCACGACGCCGACGTCGACGCGGTCCTCCTCCAGAGGCCCGAGGAGCTCGCCGAGGCCGAGCGCCTGCTCGGGCGACGCCTCGGCCGCGACGTACCCGCCGTCTACGTGGAGCACAACACACCCCGCGGGGACGTGCCGGACAACCGCCACCCGCTCGCCGACCGCGACGACCTGCTGATCGTCCACGTCACCCACTTCAACGCCCTGATGTGGGACACCGGATCGACGCGGACGACGGTGATCGAGCACGGGATCCACGACCCGGGTCCCCTCTACACCGGCGAGCTGCCGCACTTCGGCGTGGTCGTCAACGAGCCCGTCCGCCGGGGCCGGGTCGCCGGGACCGACCTGCTCCCCCGCTTCGGCGCCGTCGCTCCGCTGGACGTCTTCGGGATGAAGACCGACCGGCTCGCCGAGCTGCCGGGCCTGGAGGACGTGACGGTCCTCGGCGACGTCCGCACGCAGGCGATGCACGCGGCCCTGGCCCGCCGCCGGGTCTACCTGCACCCGTTCCGCTGGACCTCCCTCGGCCTCGCGCTGCTGGAGGCGATGCATCTCGGGATGCCCGTCGTCGCGCTCGACGTGACGGAGGCGGGGCGCGCCGTCCCGCCCGAGGCCGGAGCGGTCTCGAACGACCTCGACGCCCTCGTCGCCTCGGCCCGGGCGCTCGTCGAGGACCCGGACCGCGCCGCCCGCGCCGGCGCCGTCGCCCGCGAGGCCGCGCTCGCGCGCTACGGCCTCGCCCGGTTCCACCGCGACTGGGACGAGGTCCTCGCCGACCTCCCGGGACGCCGGTCGCCGGAGCCCGCTCTGGAAGGGAGCACCCGATGAAGCAGCACCTCTCCTCCGCGCCCGCGCTCACGATCGCCATGGTCTCGGAGCACGCGAGCCCGCTGGCGACCCTCGGCGGCGTCGACGCCGGCGGCCAGAACGTCCACGTGGCGGCGCTCGCCGACGCCCTCGCGCGCCGCGGCCACCGCGTGGTCGTCTACACCCGCCGCGACGACCCC